>NZ_JBHSQJ010000118.1:0-45452 GCF_042658505.1 Streptacidiphilus monticola
CCCGCCGATGGCCGCCACCGCGCCGGCCGCGGCCGCTGCCGCGGCCGGCGTGCCCGCCGCGTCGGTCGCGCGGCCGGTTCGGCGTGAGCCCTGGTGGCGCCGCCTGCTGCGGCTGCGCTGACGCGAGTCCGCTGCCGCTTCCGGCACACGCGTGTCCCCGAGGCCCGTCCCGCGTCCGAACCGCGGTACGGGCCTCGCGCGTTGGCCGAGAGGGCGTTCTTGACGGGGACGTGCGTGCGGGGTCACAGTGACCGGGCATATTTCATGATCGCAGCCCGGCAGGACCGTGCAGCCGCACGTCCTCGACGAAGGGGGCTCCTCCCGTGCCTGACGTCGCGTCACTGCCCGCGCCCCCCGGCCGGCTTCCGCTGATCGGGCACGTGGCCAAGCTCGGCCGCGACCCGCTCGGCTTCCTCAAGAGCCTCGGCCCCCTGGGCGACGCCGCGTGCGTCCGCATCGGCACCCTGCCCGTCGTCTTCCTGAACACGCCCGACCTGGTGCACGAGGTTCTGGTCACCCAGGCCCGGAGTTTCCACAAGGGGCGCTTCTTCGACCGGCTGAGGGACCTGGTCGGCAACGGCCTGCCCAACTCCGACGGTCCCACCCACCTGCGCAACCGCCGCCTGATGCAGCCCGCCTTCCACCACACCCGCATCGCCGGGTACGGCGCCGTCATGTCCGAGCACGCCTCCGCCCTCGCCGACTCCTGGCACGAGGGCCAGGTCCTGGACGTGGACCGGCTGATGGGCCGGCTGGTCACCTCGACGCTCGCCGAGACGATGTTCTCCCGGGGACTGGGCAGCCGCGCCATCGACACCGTCCAGCGCAACGTCCCGGTGATCATCGAGAACCTGCTGCTGCGCACAGTCGCGCCCAAGGCGCTCGACCGGCTGCCCATCCCGGCGAACCGGCGCTTCGACGCCGCGACGCGGGAACTGCTGGAGGTCATCGACGACGTCGTCGCGGCCGCCCGGGCGGCGGGTCCCGCCGGCGGCGCGGACCTGCTCTCGGTGCTGCTGGAGGCGCAGGACGCCGAGACGGGGGAGTCCCTGACGGACAGTGAGATCCGCGACGAGCTGGGGTCCATCCTGTTCGCCGGCGTGGAGACCTCGGCCACCGCACTCACCTGGGCACTGCACGAGATCGCCGGCGACCGGGAGGTGGAGCGCCGGCTGCTCGACGAACTCGACTCGGTCCTGCGCGGCCGCGCGCCGTCCTGGGAGGACGTGCCCCGCCTGCCCTACCTGCGCCAGGTGCTGAACGAGACACTGCGGCTGCACGGGGTGACCCTGCTGATGCGCCGCGCCGTCGAACCCGTCACGGTCGGCGGCATCGACCTGCCGGCGGGCGCGGAGGTGGCGTTCAGCCTCTACGCGCTCCAGGTGGACCCGCGCACCTTCGCCGACCCCGGGCGGTTCGACCCCGACCGCTGGCTGCCGGAGCGGGCGGCCGAGCTGCCGCGCCACGCGTTCATTCCCTTCGGGGCGGGGACGCGCAAGTGCATCGGGGAGGGTTGGGCCTGGACCGAGATGACGATCGCGCTGGCCACCCTGCTCTCGCGCTGGCGGTTCCGCCCCGCCCCCGGCCCGCGCCCCCGGGAGGTCGCCGCCGCCGTGCCGCACCCCGACCGGCTGCGGATGACGGTCAACCGCCGCGAGCCGCGCCCGGCGGACGGCGACGGCACCGGCCCCGCCCGGCAGGCCGCGCAGCCGCATCCTGCGGCCTGAGCGGAGGAGGGCCCGGAGGCGGCGCGGCAGTCCTGCGGTACAGCCGCGCCCTGCCTCGGGGCGGCCTGTCAGCGGGCGGCCGCGCCCCCGTTGACGCGCCGTCGCGCGGATGGCGGGCGCAGGCGGCCTCGCCGGTCGGACCCCGGCCGCCGGGGCCGCCGGGCCGGTGACGACGCCGCCCTGCGCCGCTGCGAGGCGCAGGGCAGGCGCCTGATGCTCCCTCACCTAGCAGCTGAGCAGGGCTGGTTGAGCCGTGCCACCTGCACCGCGTCCTCGGCGGGCAGGTGATCCCGGTGCGCCGGGATGCCCCAGGTCGCGGGCAGCCCGGCGATGTCGTAGGACTCCTTCACCGTCACGGGAATGCCGAGCAGCGGCCGGTCCTCCCCCCGGGCGCGCGCCGCGTCGGCGCTGCGCGCGGCGGCCCTGGCCCGGTCGAAGTCCGGCACGCAGATCGCGTTGACCGTCTTGTCGTCCCGTTCGAAGCGGGCGATGGCCTCGTCGGTCAGCTCCACCGAGGACACGTCGCCGGCCCGTAGGGCAGCGGCGAGTTCCTCGGCCGTCGGAAAAATCGACTCCATGGCGGGGACCGTACCGACCCTGCGGCACGGGCCGCGAAATGCCGATCCGCGCCAGGGAATTCGGCCGATCCGAGCCCAGCCGGCGGCCCGGACCGGACGCCGGCTCGCTACACTCCGGCCGGAACCGGTCGGGGAAGGGGGAGAGTCATGCATCCGCTGCGCGCTCGTCCGGCGCCGGTCGCCCTGTCCCTGGGGGCGGGTCTGGTGCTGGGCCTGGCAGGGCCGGTGGCCGGGAAGTCGGACAGCGCCGTGTGCGTCGCGCTGAGTGCCGTCTTCTCCGGTGGCTGGCCGTGGGCCGGCTACGCCTTCGCCGTGGGGTGGCTCCGGCGGTCAAGGATCGAGTCGGCCCTGCTGGCGTCCGTGGGGCTGGCCGTGGCCGTCGTCGCCTACTACATGTTCAAGGACGTGAGCCCTGCCATCCCTGATGGGGCGGTTCCCGCGGGCACGGTTGCCGGGGCGTCTGGCGGAGGGGTCCCGTCCGGGGTGGTGGCGTGGGGAACAGCCGCCTTCGTTCTCGGAGCGCCGCTCGGGCTCCTGGGCAACCTTGCGCGGATGGCGGGCGCAGGCGGCCTCGCGTGTCGGCTGGTGGTTCCGCTCGTGGCGCTCTTCGAGACGTCCCTGCGGCTGCACACGGAGGTTGCGGCGGATCCCGTCGTCGTCCTGACGTGGAAGGTCACCCGGTTCGCCGTCGGCCTCGTCGCGCTGGCTCTCGTCGGCCATGCGGTCCGGAGCCGGTGGCGCGGGCGACGGGCCCGGGTGCGCTCGGACGAGGTGGTCCGCAGCTGAAAACCGTCCCCGTTGCCGGGTCGGAGGTGATCGATGAAGGGGCGCCCACGTGCTGGGCCCCGGACGCGCCGCGGGGGGACGTGGGCGCGTGAGGGGCCTCAACTCGCCGCGGTGGGCGGCTGGTTGGCCGCGTCGTGGGCGGTCAGTAGTAGTGGTGACGGCCGCCGACGGCGTGGCCGAGCGCGCCGGCCACCCACAGGATCAGGCCGATCACCGCGAGGATGATGCCGATGGTCCACAGGATCGAGATCCCGGTGACAAAACCGATGATGAGCAGGATGACGCCGACGATGATCACTGGGGCCTCCGGGTGGGGTGGGGTGGAACGGTGCGAACCACCCCGGCGGTCGCCATGAGCCAGGGAGCCGGAGTCCGCAGAGATTGGGCTGGGCTGCCTTGCCTGTGACAGGCGTCTTCCGCCGATCCGGCGTTGCAAACCCCTGGTGGGGCACCGGTCGCGGACGGACCCGCGTCCGGGTCGGCGGAACGTTCGCCCATTCGTGTGGACGGTGGGCGGAAGCGTTTCCCCCCTCGCCATCACGGTGACGCGAACGGCGGAAGTGCGACACCGTTCCCAGGGGAGGCCGTGCCATGACCACCATTCCGATCCGACCGGCTCTTGGACGTGAACTCGGCACGGCGTGGCACGAGCTCAACCGCTGCTGGCAGGAGCCGGCCACCGTGACCACGGTGCAGGACATGCTCACCGCGCTGCAGCGGATGACGGAGCTGGTCGAGCAGATCGCCGCCGAACTCGAGGCGGATGCCCTGCCCTGAACGGGCCGGGGAGGCTCGCCGCGGGGCGATGATGGAGGTGAGACCCCGGGAGCAACCCATGATCCGTGAGCCCACGTACCAGGTCGGCGACATCATCGAGACGCGTGACGGGCGGCAGCTCGAAGTGCTGTCGGTGGGGGCGGAGGCCTACGTCCTGCGCCCGCTCGGCGGCGACGGAGCCGGCGGATCGGAGGGGGTCCCGTGGGACATCGCCGAGTGCGAGGACGCCACCTGGCTCGTCGAGGAGGGGCGCCGGGGCTGAGGTCCCGCGGCCTGTCCGGCGGATCCTCCCGGGCCCGCGGCGCTCCCGCGCCCTTCGGGCGGGAGGTGCCCCGTGCCCCCAGGCACGGCCTTCCCCAGTCTTCGGCCGGGCGCTGCGCCCAGGCACGGCCTTCCCCAGTCTTCGGCCGGGCGCTGCCCCCAGGCACGGCCTCCCCCAGCTTTCCGACGGGCGCTGCCCCCACCCTGCGTCGGCGAAGAGTACATCCAGTCGGAGGGCGCTCCGCGGCCTTGGAGCCGGCCGCACCTGGGGGCATTTCCCACCCGAAGGGTGCGGGAACGACACGGGCTGATTCGGAGATCCACCGGACAGGCCCTAAGCGTGGATCGGGGCGCGGGCCGCGACGTCCGCGGTGGTGAGGCCGTGCTCGGACAGGGGGCCGACCTGCCAGCCGGAGGCGCGGCAGGCGGTGACCAGGGTGGGCAGCGCGGCCAGGGTGGCGCGCCAGCAGTCGGGCGTCGCGGCGTGGTCGGAGTCGTGGAGCAACAGCGTTGCGCCGCCGTGCAGTTGGCCGAGCGCGATGGCCGTGACGGACTCGGCCGTCGCGTCGGGGGGCCAGTCCCGGGCCCACGCGGACCAGAGCACCGGGCGCAGCCCGGCGTGGCGGGCGGCGTGCCAGCGGGTGGCGGTGAGGACCCCGAACGGCGGCCGGTACCACTCCGGGGCGGTGCCGGTGGCGTCCTGCACGGCCTCGGTGGCACGGGCGAGCTCGTGCCGGTCGCGCCAGGGGGTGAGCCAGGGCCAGGAGTGGGCCCAGCCGTGTACGGCGGTCTCGTGGCCGCGAGAGCTGATCTCCCGTGTCAGCGAGGGGAACTGACGGGCCCGGGCACCGAGGAGGAAGAACGTCGCGCGCACGCCCAGCCGGTCCAGCGCGTCCAGGAAGAGGGGCGTGGACGCGGGGTCCGGGCCGTCGTCCAGGGTCAGCGCCACATGTCCGGGATCGCCCAGCCCGGCGAGCCCGGGGAGCCAGCGGCGGCGTGGTCCGGGGAGCCAGCTGCCGGCGGGGACGATCTGGATGGCCGCCGCGAGGAGCAGGCCCGCGCCCGCGGCGCGGGCGGGCTTCACGTCCATGTCGAACCCCCGCCCTGGGACGCGCCGTTGGCATCGCCGTCCCCCTCGCCGTTCCTGTGGGCGTCCGCGTCGTCGTCCCGGTCGTCGGCGGTCGCCCAGGGAGCTGACGGCCGGTCATCATGCTGCCCCTGCGGCGCCTGGTCGTCCCAGGACTCCGCCAGGCCCGGGCCCCGGGACAGTCCGAGCACCCCGGCGGCCACCAGTGCCGCGCCGAGGGCGGCCGGGACCAGTCGGAGGCCGAGGGCCAGGTGCTCCCCGAAGAGCACACGGCCGAGCACGACGCTGAGGAAGGCGTCGCCCAGCGTGAGCGCCGGCTGCGAGGCCCGCAGCGTGCCCGAGCGGATGGTCAGCTGGAGCAGGGCGAACGAGGAGGCGCCGACGGCGGCCGCCGTGTAGAGCGGCCACTGCTGGAAGATCCGGCCCACTCCGTCCGCGGACGCGTCGGTGGTCACCTGCTTGATCAGCGCGGCGGTCAGGGAGAAGCCGGTGGCGGCGGCCAGTCCCAGCGAGGCGGCCCGCAACGAGCCGCGCACCCGCCAGGCCAGCGTGAGCAGGCAGGCGACCAGCACGGCCACGGCGGTGCCCATCCAGCGCCAGCGGCCCCCCGGAGCGGCCGACGCGCCCTCCTGAGGGTCCACAGCGACCAGGAAGACGGCCAGGCCGCAGGCCAGCGCCAGGAACGCCGCCCAGACCCGCCCGCCCGGCGACCGGTGGAACACCAGGCCGCCGATGAGCAGCGTGAACAGCAGCTCCGCCGCGAGCAGCGGCTGCACCAGCGAGAGGCTGCCCACCGCCAGTGCCGCCACCTGGGTGATCCCGGCGACCGCGAGCGCGACACAGCCCAGCCACCAGACCCCGCAGCGCACCAGCCGGGCCAGGCCGCCCTCGCCGCCGGTACGGACGGCGGCCAGGCGCTGGAGCACCGAGACCGTCCCGTTCGCCGCCGCGCAGACCAGCGCGAGCAGCACGGCCAGAGCGCTCATCCGGTGCCCGCCTCAGCCGAACCGGAGTGCGAGGCGTCGGTAGAGCGAGGGAGCCGCGCGGTGCACCACGCCCGGCACCCGAAGCCACGACGGGACGTAGACCTCGTCCCGTCCCTGGGAGACCGCGCGGCAGACGACGTCGGCGACGTGCTCGGGCGGAAGGGGCCGGGGCACGCGTCGCGGATAGGGCGCGCCGCGCCGGGCGAAGAACGGCGTGTCGACCACTCCGGGCAGCACGTGGGTGACCCGCACCGGGGAGCCGTGCAGCTCCAGTCGCAGGGCGTCGGCGAAGACGCCGAGGGCGGCCTTGGCGGCCGAGTACACCGCCTCGTGGCAGACGCCGACGCTGCCCGCGACGGAGCCGATGAGCACGATGTGGCCGTGCTCCGTGGTGAGCATGGACGGCACCACCTGCCGCACCAGCTGGACCGCCGCCCGCAGGTTGACCGCCAGCAACTCGTCGACGACCTCCTCCGGCATGTCCGCGAAGGAGCCCGCCCAGCCGATGCCGGCGCCGTGGACCAGGAGGTCGATCCGCCCGTACGCGCCCAGCACGCCGTCCACGAGGGACCTGGGCCCGTCGGGTTCGGCCAGGTCCGCCGGGAGCGCGAGCGCGGCGGTCCGGTCGGCCACGCGGTCCAGGCGCTCCCGGTCCCGGCCGCTGACGGCCAACTTCCAGGCGCCCTCGGCCGCCAGACGATCCGCCACCGCCGCGCCGATGCCCGACGAGGCCCCGGTGACGAGAGCGACGCCGCCCGGGTCCGCGGTCCTGCGGTGCCAGGCACGACGGTTGACGCCACGAGCAGTCGGTGCGGTCATCGTGGCTCCTCTCGGGCCAGGGTGGTCGACTCGAACGACCCGGCGACGGTCACCCATCCAGCGTCCCCCCACAGCGGATGCCCCGCCGGGCGGAGTTGACGACTGCGGGCTTCGGGCGGGGCTCCCGCCCCAGTCCCGGTGGTGGGCCTACCGTGAAGGGAGACGACGTCCGGAGGCTCCGTGAGCACCTTCCTCCTGCTGAGCGCCAGCATGGGTGACGGGCACGACACCGTCGCCGCCGCCCTCGCCGAGCGGCTGCGGGCCGACGGCCACCAGGCCGTCCGAGCCGACGTCCTGGAACTGCTGCCGGGACGGCTCCTGGGCGCCGGGCTGCGCGGGTCCTACCAGACCTGCATGCGCTACGCGCCCTGGGTGTACGGCGGTGTCCACGCCGCGTTCCTGCGGCCCTCGCGCGGGCCTGGCAGCGCTCCGATGGCGGCGGCGGCCGGTCCCGGGCTCCTGGCGCTCGTCGAACAGGCCTCGTGCGACGCGGTCGTCAGCGTCTTCCACCTGGCCGCGCAGACGGCGGGCCGGCTGCGGAGCAGCGGCCGGCTGCGGGTTCCCAGCGCGGTGGTGGTCACCGACTTCGCCCTGCACCAGCAGTGGCTGCACCCGGGCAACGACCTGCACCTGTGCCTCACGCCGCAGATCGCCGACGAGGTCGCGGCCGCCACCGGCCGCCCTGCCGTCGCCACCGGCGCGATTCTCGGCACCCGCGTCCTGGCCGCCCGGAAGGCCCCGCAGCAGGCAGGCTCCGCAGCGCAGGCCGGCGTCCCCGTGGAGCGGCCACGGGTGCTCGTCTCCGCCGGGGCCTGGGGGGTCGGCTCGCGGTTCGCCGACACCGCACGCGCCCTGACGGCAGCCGGCTTCGCGCCGGCCGTGCTGTGCGGCCGCAACGAGCGGCTGCGCCGGCGGCTCTCGCTGCTGCCCGGCGTCGAGGCGCTGGGCTGGCAGGAGGACCTGCCCGCGGTGCTGGCCTCGTCGTCCGCGCTGGTCGACAACGCCGCGGGACAGACCGCGCTGGAGGCCCTGGCGCTGGGACTGCCCGTCGTCGGCTTCCGGCCCATCCCCGGCCACGGACGCCAAGGGGTGCTGGCGATGGCCGAGTTGGGGCTCACCCGGGTCGCCGCGACGCCGCACGAGCTGGTGCGGGAGCTGGCCGATCTGATCCACGGCCCGGCCCGCCCGGTGGACCCCGCCCTCTTCGACGGGGACCCGGCCGCCGAACTCGCGCGTCTCGTCGGCGCCCCGGGGCGGGGAGCGTAGGCGACCGGCCGCCCCTTCGGGGACGGGCCGGTCCGGTCGGCCCTATCCAGGAGGACGCGGATCCGTCAGGCTGGTCCCATCCACGGGGTCGGACGCGGTTCGGTCGGCGGCACGGGCGAGACCGAGGAGGACGAGCGATGGCCGGGTTCCTGGTGGCAGGTGTGGACGGCTCGCCGGCCGGCGAGCGCGCGGCGCGGTGGGCGGCCGAGGAAGCGATGGGACGGGGCTGCGATCTGAGACTGGTCGCCTCCCATCCGCGGGCGGAGCGGGCCCTCGACCTGACGGGCGAGCAACTGCGTCAGGCGCTGCCCGCGCTTTCCGTCCAGGTCTCGCGGCGGTGGGTGGAGCAGCCGGGCACGGGTGTGGAGGAGGTGGCGCCGTCCGACGCGGTGATGACCGTCCTGGGCTGCGGCCACGGTCTGCCCGACGCGACGGTCCGTCAGGTGACCACGCATGCGGCCTGCCCGGTCGTGCTGGCGCGCCGGGGAGGCGACCCCACCGGTCCGGTCGTGGTCGGCGTCAACGCCGAACGGGTCCTCGGCCCCCTGGAGTTCGCCCTGCAGCACGCGCGCGCCCGAGGCGCCGCGGTGGTGGCCCTGCACGCGTGGTCCGCGTCGCAGCAGACCTCGTACTTCGCGGAGCCCGCGTCGGAGACGGACACGGCGGAACGCTGCGGGGAACTGCGCGAGGAGCTGGCGCTGCTGTTCGCTCCGCTCCTCGACGGCTACGGCGACGTGCCCACCACGCTCACGGTCCGGCACGGGGGAGCGGCCGGCCTGCTGCTGGAAGCGGGGGAGAAGGCGTCCCTGCTGGTGCTGGGGCGGACGGCGGTCGGGCCGCGCTGGCGTCCGCACCTGGGGACGGTGCCCTACAGCGTGATCCCGCTGGCCGCGTGCTCGGTCGCCGTCGTCCCCCACGACTGACGCCGCGGCGAGGGACGGCGCCCCGGTTCCGGTAGGAGCCGGGCCGAGCGCTGTTCCCCTCAGGCCGGTCGCGTGCCCGGCGGCGGGGCCGCTGCCTGCGGCGCACGGCGACTCGGTCGAGCGAGGTCGGGCGAGAGGGCGTGCGCTCAGCCGGGCCGGCCGAACTGACCGACTGCGTACAGGTGTTGAGGCGGTCACGCGCTGCCGCGCCGCGCCGCTCGGCCGGTGTCGCGGTGGCCTGTCCCGTCCAAGCGGAGCAGCAGCACCGCGACGTCGTCCGTGTGCTCGCCGGTGGGCCACAGGCGGTGGACCATGCCGTCGATGGTCAGGTCCAGGTCGGTGACGGCGGCGTGGGCGAGGTAGTCGGTGAGCACGGCGGTGGTCCGGTCGAGGTCCGTGCCGGGGACTTCGAGCAGGCCGTCGGTGAACAGCGCGAGGACCGCACCCTGCGGCACGGTCACCGAGGTGACCGGGTAGCGCTCCTCCGCGTCGATGCCGAGCAGCGGGCCCGGCTCCAGCGGCACGCTCCCGGCCCTGCGGTCCGGGCGGCGCAGCAGCGGCGGGAGGTGGCCGGCGCTGGCCAGGGTCAGTTGACACCGGCTCAGGTCCAGATGGGCGTAGAGGCAGGAGACGAGGAGGTCCGACTCCACGTCGGCGAGCAGGCGGTTGGTGCGGGCCAGTACCTGGTCCGGGGCGGCGCCCGCGGTGGCGTGGGCGCGCACCGCCGTGCGCACCTGGCCCATCAGCGCGGCGGAGGAGGCGTCGTGGCCCTGGACGTCGCCGATGACGGCGGCCACGCTGCGGTCGTCGAGTCGGATGAGGTCGTAGAAGTCGCCGCCCACATCCAGACCGCGGACCGCGGGCAGGTAGCGGGCCGCCACCTCCAGGCCGTCGGGGGCGAGGAGGGAGCGGGGCAGCAGGGACCGCTGCAGGCTGTAGGCGAGTTCGTGCTTCGCGTCGTAGAGCCGGGCGCGGTCCAGGGCCTGGGCGATCAGGCCGGCGAGCGAGGTGAGCACGGCCCGCTCGTCGGCGCCGAACTCGTGCGGATGGTCGTAGGAGAGGATGCAGCAGCCGACCGGGCGGCCGGAGAGCACCAGGGGCAGGAAGGCCCACGCCTGCTTCCTGCTGATGCCCAGGGCCCGCGGGTAGAGCCGGCCCATCTCCGTCCGGTCGCGGAAGAACGCGGGCGCCCCCGTGAGCAGGACCTGGCCGGCCGGGGTGAGGTCGGTGTGCAGCGGCAGCCCGTCCAGCTTCCGTACCTCCTCGTGGGCGTAGCCCTGATGGCCGATGATCTTCAGACGACCGGCCTCGGCCACGTTGAGCACCAGGCCCTCGGCGTCGAACGCGGGCAGCACCTGCCCGGCCACCAGGTCGACGACGTCCCGCACCCCGACGCTCTCGGTGAACGCGGCCGCCAGATGGACGAGTTGGTACAGCCGGCCGGTCGGCTCGTGCGCCGCCCCGGTGCGCGGACCGGTGCGGACCGACCGCGATCCGGGCCGGGTGCTGCTCGGCGCGGGCGTGATCCGGACGCTGATGCCGCTCCCGTCCGGGTACAGCTCGAAGGACAGCCACTGGTCCGGTGGTCGCAGCGCGGTGAACGCCACCGGCTCGCGGCTGATCAGGGCGGTGCGGTAGTGGTCCTCGGGCACGGGATCGTCCAGCCAGGGCAGCGCCCGCCACGGCAGGGTGCCCAGCAGCTCGTCCGCGCCGCGGCCGAGGAGCCGGGCGGCGGTGGCGCTGCAGAAGGTGATCCGGCCGCCGAGGTCCAGGGCCACCGCCCCCTCCGGGAGCCGCTCGGCCCAGTCCGCCGCCGCGAGCGCGGTCTGCGAGGGCTGCGGCATCGCCGAAGCGTACGCGACGACGCGCGGCTGCGCGGGCAGGGACGGCGGCCGCGGCGCGGTGTCGAGCAGGCGGCTCAAACGGCGGGCGGCGGTGGCCAGATGGGTGCGCTCGCGGCGGGTGGGCCGGGCGCGGCGCGGGGCCGGCCAGAGCAGCAGCAGGGCGCCCCAGGTCCGCCGTTCCCCTCGCAACGGCACGGCGGCCAGGGCGAGTTGGTAGGGCAGGGAGACGGCCGTGCGCGGGTAGCGGCGGGCGAGGTCCTCCTGGCAGCCCACCCACACCAGCTGGTTCCGGCGGACCGCCTCGGCCACCGGAGCCGTGCCCGCCAGTGGGACCCGACGCCACGGTGTGGCGAACTCGACCGGTATGCCGCAGACCGCCGCCAGGTGCAGCGTCGGCTCCCCGGCCGACAGCAGGAAGAGGGCTCCCGCCGACGCCCCCGCGGACCGCAGGGTCGTGGCCAGGGTCTCGTCCAGGGCGACGTCCACCGGCCCCGTGGCCTGCTCTGCCTCAGCTGTCCGGGACATGGCGCATCCCCGACGTCCTTCGTGCCCGCGGCCCTGCCGCTGCCGCAGGCTCTCCTGGGGCGGCACCGCACCGCCCCCTCAGGTGGACGGCTACCCAGCGCGGCGCGAGACACCCGGAAACTCCCGCACGACCGGCCCGGTCCCCGTGTCAGGATGGCGCGGGGAAAGCGAGGTGGCGTGGAGGACTTGGGACGGTTCCGCCGCGCGGTGTCCGCGTGGGCGGTCGGCGGCGGGGCGGCGGAGGCCGTGGACGAGGCGTCCGGGCTGGCAGGCGGCGTGCGGATGGTCGTGCTCGTCGAGGGCACCAGCGACCAGGTGGCCCTGGAGACCCTGGCCGCGCGCCAGGGCCGCGACCTCGGGGCGGAGGGTGTGGCCGTGGTCCCGATGGGCGGCGCGACCAACATCGGCCGTTTCCTGGACGTGTGCGGGCCGCCGGGTCTGGGCCTGGCCCTGGCGGGGCTGTGCGACGTGGGGGAGGAGCGGCACTTCCGGCGGCACCTGGAGCGGGTCGGCCTGACGGACGGCGACCTGGAGGGCCTCGGCTTCCACGTCTGCCGCGCCGATCTGGAGGACGAGCTGATCCGCGCGCTCGGGCCGGAGGGCGTGCGGCAGGTGATCGAGGCCCAGGGGGAGCTGCGTCCGTTCCTGACCTTCCAGGGCCAGCCGGCGCAGCGCGGGCGGCCGGTCGAGCACCAGATGCGGCGGTTCCTGGGCACGCACAGCGGCCGCAAGGCCCTCTACGCGCAGGCGCTGGTCGGGGCGCTGGCTCTCGATCGCGTCCCCCGGCCGCTGGAGCGGCTGCTCGCGCACGTCTGAGCGGTCCGAGCGGAGGGCCGGCACCCGCCGGCCACCGGAAGTCTGCGGCTGCCCCGCGGCTGTGCGGCTCAGCTCGTCGAGTCGCCTCCAGGCCGCCGCGGCACCTGCTTCAGGGGCGCGACACGCGATGGCGGAGGTGGACGACCCCCGAGCCGAAGGTGCGGGTCTCGAGGAGCTGGAGGTCGACGTGGCGCGCGTGATGCGGAAGGTAGGGAATGCCACCCCCGACGAGCACGGGATGGATCCGGGGCCGGTACTCGTCGATCAGATCCAGCTCGGCCGCCTCGGCGGCGAGCGTCGCCCCGCCGAGGGCGACGGCGCCGTCCTCCGTGCCGGCGCGCAGGCGGGCGATCTCGTCCGCCAGGCTGCCGGACGCCAGGCGGGCGTTGCCCTGGACCGAGGTCAGGGTCGTGGAGAAGACCACCTTCGGCAGTGCCTTCCAGAGCCGGGCCCACTCGCGCATGGCGCCGTCGAGTGAGGGGTCCTGGTCGGCGGTCTCCCAGTACAGCATCGTCTCGTAGAGGCGTCGGCCCAGGACGTACACGCCGACCTGCCGGATCTCGTCGGTGACGAACTCGAAGAGCTCCGCGTCCGGCCCGGTCCAGGCGAATCCGCCGTCCGGTCCGACGATGTAGCCGTCGAGCGACATGCCCATCGAATAGATCACGCTGCGCACCGGCGGTCCTCCTCCGCGACAGCCTCGACGCTACGCCGGCCGGTGGCCGCGGGGGGCCCATGACGCGCGCGGCCGACGGCCGGGGTGCGCGTGGGCGGCGACGCGACGGGCGGGCGGGTCAGTCGGCGGTACCGGCGTCGTACTGGTCCTGCGCCGCCAGGATCGCGGGCATGGCGTGGTGCAGGTGCTCGATCAGGTCCAGCAGCTTGGCAGCCGTCTGCTCGCCGAGCGGGGTGAGGCGGTACTCGACGTGCGGGGGCATCGCCGCGACGACGGTGCGCCGGGCGAAGCCGTCGCGCTCCAGCGTGTGCAGGGTCTGCGACAGCATCTTCTCGCTGATCCCGTCGACCTTGCGGCGGACCTCCCCGAAGCGCGCCACCCCGAGCTCCCGCAGCGCGGCCAGCACCAGCACGCCCCAGCGCCCGGTGATGTGCTCCAGCGCGGGGCGCGACGGGCAGGAGCGCGCGAAGACGTCGAACCGCTCGGCGTCCTGGGTGGGGGTCGGCGCGTCAGTCATGGGTCCATGGTAGGCGCAGTGCTTACGAATGCGAAGCACTAACTCATGGTTTGCGCTTTCTTTGAGTTAGTGCCATGGTGGTCGGCATGACCAACCCCGTGATCTCCATCGCCTTCCATTCCGGCTACGGCCACACCGCCGTCCTCGCCGAGGCCGTCCGCACCGGAGCCGCCGAGGCCGGCGCGACCGTCCACCTGATCCCCGTCGACACCATCACCGACGAGCAGTGGGCGCTGCTCGACGCCTCCGACGCCATCGTCTTCGGCTCCCCGACCTACATGGGCACGGCGTCCGCCGCGTTCCACGCCTTCGCGGAGGCGTCGTCGAAGCGCTGGTTCGGCTCGGAGTGGAAGGACAAGCTGGCCGCCGGCTTCACCAACTCCGGCTCCAAGAGCGGCGACAAGCTGAACACCCTGCAGTTCTTCACCGTCCTGGCCGCGCAGCACGGCATGCACTGGGTCAACCTGGGCCTGCTGCCCGGCTGGAACAGCAGCGAGGCCTCGGAGCACGACCTCAACCGCCTCGGGTTCTTCCTGGGCGCCGCCGCCCAGACCAACGTGGACGAGGGCCCGGACGCCGTCCACAAGGCCGACGTCGCCACGGCGGAGCACCTCGGCCGCCGCGTCGCCGAGACGGCGAAGCGGTTCGCCCCGGCGGCCTGATCCCGCCGGTACCCCTCGGTTCACCGGCCGGGGGAGCCGTACCTTGCGACCGCACGAGCGGGTTGCCTCACGCGTGTGAGGCAACCCGCTCGTGCGGCGTCCCGGGTGCGAGTGGCGGGGCCTGAAGGGTCGTCAGGTGTCGCGTGCGCCTGGGGCCTGGATCGCAGACGGCCGAGGGAGTAGGAGCTGCGGGGGGCGGGTCACCACCGCGACGCGGCGCGCTCGTACAGTTCCTGGACGGCGCCTTCGTCGAGACCCAGGTCTCGGCTGAGGGAGTCCCAGGAGGCGCCCTGGCGGCGGGCGGAGACGATGGCGTCCAACCGGTGCGCCTCCGCGTCCGCGAGGAGCTTGCGCAGCAGGCGCAGCGCGGCGCGCGGCTGCTGAGCGGTCAACTCCCGCAGGGCGAGGTTCTGTTCGCCCCACCGGATGGTGTGCCACGGGGGCACGACGGGGTCGGCGACCGCCGTCACGTGCCCGTCCCAGGCGTCCCGCAGGGCGGTGACGCCCTCCTCGGGCAGCGCCCAGTCGTCGTCACCCGCAGGGACGAGCTGACCCCCGCAGGGGATGGGATCGCCCTGCCACCCGCAACTGCACTCGGGCTGTACGTGGAGAATCCGCCGCTCCTCGACGCCGCCCGGTCCGGGCCGGCCCGGCTCCGCGAGGAACGCGAACTGCCCGGCCCGGTACGTGAAACCGGCCCCGTCGACGAGCCGCCCCTCGGCCGACCCCCGGTGCCCCTCCACGTCCGCTCCCACGCCGTCCCACACCATCCCGGCCCGTCTCCTGTGCTCGGTACCTGCGGCACCGCCCATGCGCGTGCCGGTCCGGATCCTACGGACCTCGGGACCCGAGATCCACGCCGACGCATCCCGAGGGAGGGCGGGCATCTCCGGCAGCCGGGGCATCGGTCGACTTCCGGGAGCGCAAGGGGAGTTGGCGCGACTACATCCGCCCCGAAACCCGGCGTCATCTCGCCGGGCGGTAGCGGTGTTCCGGGCGGCCGGTGGCGCCGTAGCGGAGGTCGAGGTGGGCCGAGCCCTGGCGGACCAGGTAGGAGAGGTAGCGCTGGGCGGTGGCGCGGGAGACGCCGGTGAGTGCGGCGACCTCCGCCGCCGAGAGGTCGGGTCGGGCCTGGCCCAGGGCCGCGCGGACCAGGGCCAGGGTGGGGGCGGAGTGGCCCTTGGGGGGCAGCGGCGGCGGGGTGGTCGGGCGGCCCGCGCTGAAGATGGCGTCCACGGTGGCCTGGTCGGTGTCGGAGCCCGGGGCGAAGGTGTCCACGCGGTGCCGCAACGCCTGGTAGGCGTGCAGGCGTTCGGCCAGTTCACGGAAGCCGAAGGGCTTGACGAGGTAGCCGACCGCGCCGAGTTTCATCGCGGCCCGGACCGAGGCGATGTCCCGGGCGGCGGTGATGACGATGGCGTCCGGCCCGGCCGGGACGGCGTCCTGCGCGAGTCGGCGCAGGACGTCGAGGCCGCTGCCGTCGGGGAGGTAGAGGTCCAGCAGGAGCAGGTCGGGCCGCAGGGAGCGCACGGCGTCGACGGCGGCGGCCACCGTCCGTACCTCGGCGGCGACTTCGAAGCCTTCCACCTTGCTCACGAACGCCGCGTGGATGGCGCTCACCCGGAAGTCGTCGTCCACGACGACGGTCCTGATCACCAGCGCTCACCGCCCCCCGCCGGTTCGATGTCGCCGGAAGGCGGATACGGCGCCGCGCCGTCCGAGATGACCGACCCCAGCGGGCTGGCGGGATCGGTGTCGGGGAGGGGGAGTCGGACGGTGAAGACCGCGCCCGGCCCGGTGCTGACCTCGATGGTGCCGCAGTGGCGCTGCACCAGCCGGTGGACCAGGGCCAGCCCGAGCCCGCGGCGCGCCGTGCCCCGGTCGGGGCGGGTGGACCAGCCGTCCTCGAAGATCCGCTCGACGTGCTCGGGCGGGATGCCGGGACCGGAGTCGGCGACGCGCACCAGCACGTGATCGGTCTCCTCGACGAGGAGCAGGTGCACCTCGGCACCGGTGGCCGGCGGCGGGTCGACGGAGGCGGCGGCGTCGATGCCGTTGTCCAGCAGGTTGCCGACGATGGTGAGCAGTCGGCGCAGGTGCGGCGGCTGCTCACCCAGCCGGGAGTCCTCGTCCAGCACCACCCGCACCCCCCGCTCGGCCGCGACCGTCGTCTTGGCCACGATCAGGCCCACCAGCAGCGCGTTGCCGATCCGTTCGCGCACCGACTCGGCGAGCGCGGGCTCCGCCCCGGCGGACTCCAGGGCGTAGTCGAGGGCCGCGTCGAACTCCTCGAGCTCCAGCAGGCCGGCGAGGGTGTGCATGCGGTTGCTGAACTCGTGCTGCTGCGCGCGGAGCGCGTCGGTGAGCCCGCGCATGGAGTCGAGCTCGCGCATCATCCCGACCAGCTCGGTCCGGTCGCGGACGGTCACCACCGCGCCCAACTCCCGCCCGTGCAGGGCGACCGGCATCCGGTTGACGGTCAGGCAGTGGCTGTCGGTCAGCACGGTGAGGTCGCCGCCGGTGAGGGTGCCGTCGAGCACCCGGCGCAGCCGGCCGTCGGGGACCACCTCGTCGAGCCGGGCCCCGCGGACATCCGTGGCGGTCAGGCCGAGCAGCTGCCGCGCCTCGCGGTTGATCACCGTGATCCGTCCGGCCGGGTCGAAGGCGATGACACCCTCGCGGATGCCGTGCAACATGGCCTCCCGGTCCTGCAGCAGCCCGGCGATCTCCTCCAGTTCGAGACCGAAGGTGATCCGCTTGAGCCTGCGCGCCAGCAGCAGCGACGCAGTCAGGCCCGCGGCCAGCGCGAAGCCGGCGTAGAGGCCGAACGTCGGCAGCTCACGCCAGAGTTCACTGGTGACCTGGGTCTCCGGGATGCCCGCGGAGACCTCTCCCACGAGCGTTCCGTCCGGGCCGTACAGCGGGGCCTTGCCATTGGCGGACCGGCCGGTCGCGCCCACGTCGATGCCCGCGTGCGTCCGGCCGTCGGTCACCGCGATCGGCTCGGCGACCTGCCGTCCGATCAGGCCCGGGTCCGGGTGCGAGTACCGGACCCGGTCGAGGCCGATGACGACGACGTACGAGGCACCCGACGCCGCCCTGACCCGCTCCGCCACCTGCTGGACGACGCCGGTGGGCGTGGCCTCGGGGCGGGCGGCCATGGCGGCGCGGATCTGCGGTTCGGACGCCGCGGTCCGCGCGATCGCCACCGCGCGCTGCTCGAAGGTGTGGTCGAGTTCGGCCCGCTGCGCGATTCCCAGCAGGGAAAAGCCGATCAGACCCGTCACCGCGAGGATGGCCAGCTGGGACGCGAGAATCCGCGTGGAAAGGCGGCGGCTGCGCGGGTGCCGCACGCGTCGCCAGAACCGGGGGAGACCCGTTCCCCATCCGGACACGTCGCCGCTCCGCCCCGGCGTCACGGAGACACTGTGCCGTCGTGCCGCCGCTCTGCCGTCTCCTCGTCGGGTCCGGGCGCCGTCGCCGGGACCGCTGAGTGCATTATCGCTGGTCGAAAACGCCTTGCCCAGCGTTTCGGCGGGCGGTGAGCACAATGAGCAGAAACTGCTCAACGCGGAAAAGTGCCGGAATGCGGAGAAGAATGCCGGCGCTTCATTCCGCCGTCTACCGTCGACGCATCCCCCAGGAAAGGAGAGGGGGAATGCGCCAGTCACAGGTCCAGCGGTCCGCTCCCCGGCCCTCCCGGCCCGAGCCGGACCTCCGGACACCGTCCGGGTCGGTACTGCCCTACTGACCGCCCGTGCAGACCGCCACCGCTTCCCGCTACCGCTTCCCGTCGCCACGACGCAGCAAGAGACACAGCCCGAGAAAAGGCCGGCACCATGCCCGACAACGCCGCCCACGCCGAGATCCGCCGCCTGGCGGCACTGCTCCGCGAGGCCGAGGACGAGATCGCCCAACTGCGATGCGAGAACGCCCGGTTGCGTGCCCGGCAGGTCGCCACGGTGGTGCTGCCCGATCGGACCGTCGCGCAGGGCCCGATGGCGTCCGACCTGCGGGCGGGCTTCGAGCCCCTCGCGCTGCACGGCCACTGAGCGCGGCCGACGGCCGCGCGTTCACCTGCACCCGCGCCGGGGGCAGGTGAACGCCGGCAGTGCAGCCCTGCCGTGAGGGCGCGGGACCGTGACGGAGTGTCAGGCGAGGTAACCGAGCAGGCCCATCATGCCGGCCTCGCCGTGGTAGGCGTTGTGGCAGTGGACCAGCCAACGGCCGGGGTTGTCGGCGTCGAAGTCGCAGCTCACCGTCTGCCCCGGCAGGACGAGGGCGGTGTCCTTGCGCGGCCCGGCCGCGCCCAGCCGGAAGGTGTGGCCGTGCAGGTGCATGGGGTGCCACATCGCGGTCCTGTTGACGAACGTCAGCCGCACCCGCCGGCCCTCCCGGACGGTGAACGGGTGCGCGGTCGGGTCGGTCATGTCGAACTTCTGGCCGTCGAGCGACCAGTCGTAGCCCTCCATGCCGCCGGTGAGCCGGATCCGGTGCGTGATATCCGGTTCCCTGGTAGGGAGTTGGACCTCTTCGGCGGCGCGCAGGCGTGACGCGGCGACGATCCTGCCGTCGAGTTCCCCGGGCCGGGCGCCGACGCGCGGGGCAGTGCCGGGACCGGTGCGGACCAGGGCGCGGCCGGCCTGGCCCTTGCCCTCCGCGAGCGCGGTGAGGGGGAACACCCCGGAGCCCAGGGTGACCAGGACGTCGTAGCGCTCGCCGGGGCCGATCAGGACGGCGTCGGCCTGCTGGTGCCGGACCGGGTATCCGTCGGCGTGTGTGACCGTCAACCGGTGGCCGCCGAGGGCGACCCGGTAGGCGGTGTCGCTCCCGGCGTTGACCAACCGGATCCGGATCCGCCGGTTCGGCCTGCCGCGGAAGGTCTCCGGGTCGTGCGCCGGGCGGCCGTTGACCAGGTGGTAGGGATAGCGCACGTCTCCGGCGTCGCCTCCGAGCAGCTCGCTGGTCGCGCCCATGAGCATGAGGCGCGCACCTGAGCCGGCCGGTGCGGACGGGCTGCCCGTGCCGGTGCCGCGCGTGCCCATGGCGCCCGTGTCCCCCGCGCTGTCCATGTGCCCCATGGCCCCTGTGCCCCCCATGCCCGCCGACAGCTCGGCGAGCGCGTCGTCCGGCGTGCCGGTGACCCCGTCGAGCCAGTCGTCCAGAACGACGACCCACTCGTCGTCGTAGGCGAGGGGTTCCCGGGGGTCCTCCACGATCATCGCCCCGTACAGGCCGCGGTCCAGCTGGACGCCGACGTGGGGGTGGAACCAGTACGTGCCCGGGCGCTCGGCCAGGAACCGGTAGCGGAAGGAGCCGCCCGCCGCGATGGCGCGCTGGGTGACCGGGGGGACGCCGTCCATGTCGTTGCGCAGGGCCAGCCCGTGCCAGTGCACGGCGGTGGGCGCGGGCAGGTGGTTCGCCACCGTGGCGTCCAGGACGTCCCCGGCGGACAGCCGGATCACGGGGCCGGGCAGCCGGTCGTCGAACATCCAGGTCCTCGCCACGGTCCCGGCGAGGTCGACCGTGCCGGAGGCTGCGGTGAGCGAGACCTTCACGGTGCGGCCGCTGCTGCGGCGCTTCGCCTCGACGGCGGCGACGGTGGCACTGTCGGGGGCGATCAGGCGGGCGGTCGCGCTGCTGGGGGCGCTGGTGCCGCCGTGGCTCATGCCGGGCATGTCGCCCATGCCGCTGCCGCCGGCGCCGCTGCTCGTGCAGGCGGACAGGGGGCCCGCGACCGCGACGCCGAGGCCGGCGGCGAGGAGCGAGCGGCGGGTGATGCGCGTATTCATCTGTGCTGGGGTCCTTCGCGGTTGGGGCATGCCGGGGACGGCGGTGCCCGGAACGTGGTCGCGGATCGGCGGCACGGCCGACGGAGTCGGCGCGTGCGGTGATCCGCGACCTATATGCGAAGGACCGTGGTGTGGTCGGGCGGCGCCGACGGCGGTCCGGTGGCCGGCGCGAGGGTGAAGCGCGGTGGCTCCGGCGGCAGCACGGGCTCGGCGGGGACGGCGGCCGGGACGACCGGCGCGAAGGCGTGGCCGACGCCCTGCGCGGCGCACATCTGTCCGTCCAGCGCGCAGGAGTGGCCGCTGTGACCGCCGGATTCGCCCGGCATGTGGGGGGACGCGACGCGGGACGTCGCCTGTGCCCTGGGCATGTCGGCCGCGACCGCCATCCCCGCGTGCGCACCCGCCGCTCGGGCGGCGGGGGAGCCCGTGAGGTCGTGGTGCACCAGGACCGCGAGCGCGGCGAGCAGCACCAGCAGCGGGCCGAGGGCCCTGCGGGCTGCGGCGGTTCCGCGACCGGGGGCCATCCTGGGTGCCTCCTCTCGCCGGCGGCCGCTCCGGGCGCTCCGGTCGGACTGGGTCCGCTCAGCCTATCCCGTGGCTGCTCACGCGCCGTCAACAGGACCGGCGCGGACGGGCGAAGGCGCGCTGACGTGTCGTCAACCGGTGACGGCGGCCGCGATCCGCCGCGCGGCCTGGGCGGGGGTGAGGTGGGTGGTGTCCACCACCTCGGCCTCGGCGTGGAGCCAGGTGCGCGCCGCCTCGGCGTAGGGCTCCAGATAGGCGAGGCGGAAGGTGGAGGGACCGAGCACCTTGTCCCCCTCGATGCGCCCGCGCAGCGTGTCCTGGTCGGCATGGAGCACGAAATGCCGTACCGGGATCGCGTGTTCGGCCAGACCCGCGCTGATCTCGCGCCAGTACCGCTCGACCAGGACGGTCATCGGGACCACCAGGGTGCCGCCGGTGTAGTCGAGCACGCGCCGTGCGGTCTCGACGACGAGCTGGCGCCAGGGCGGCCAGTGCTGGAAGTTGTCCGTCTCGGGCAGCCCTGGCCGGATGTCCATGAGGGTCTCGCCGACCTTCTCGGCGTCGAACACCCGGGAGTCCGGGATCAGCGGCTGCACCAGGGCGCTGGTCGTCGTCTTGCCCGCTCCGTGGGTGCCGTTCAGCCATACGATCATGGCGCCCGATGCTAACGCCTGCGCGGGCCCGGCCGCCTGGCCGCCGCCTGGCCGCCGCCTGGCCGCCCGCCTCGCCGCCCGGACGCCGCCTGGCCGCCCGGACGCCGCCGGGGCGGGCGGCTCACCCCTGGCGGGGGATGCCGCGGACGGGTTCCGGCCCACAGGANCCCGGACGCCGCCGGGGCGGGCGGCTCACCCCTGGCGGGGGATGCCGCGGACGGGTTCCGGCCCACAGGATCGGCGGTGTGATGCCGGAGCGGCTGCCGGAGGTGGGCGGTGAAGGATCTGAAGTTCGAGCAGAAGGGCGTCCTCTCGCGCGGGGAGGTCGCCGACCTCTTCAAGACGCTGGCGGAGGCGTTCGCCGACGACGGCCGGGTGGAGCTGGAGTTCGGGCCCGGTGTGCTGAGCGTGCGCGTGCCGGACCGACTGCGCAGCGAGGTGGAAGTGGAAACGGGCGACGGGGAGGTCGAGATCGAGATCGAGCTCACCTGGGCCGCGAACCAGCCCGCCACCACGGGGGCCGACGGCTCGTGAGCCCTGATGCGGCGACACGGCGGGCGGTGGTCGGCCGCCGTGCCGCCGAACGGCCCACCGGCAACCTTGGAGGTCTGCGATGACGGTGAGCAGCGAGGTCGAGGTCGCGCGGCTTCGGCAGCAGGTACGGGAACTGTCGCGTCCCCGAAGCAGATTGCGTACGGTCGCCGCCTCCGGGTTGCTCGTGATCGTCCTGGTGCTGACGCCCCTGGCGATCGTGGCGGCCTGGACGTCGAGCATCCTCGGGGACACCGGCCGCTACGTGGCGACGGTGGGGCCGCTGGTGACCAAGCCCGCGGTGCAGGGCGCGATCGCCGACCGGGTGGCCAACGAGGTCGGTCAGCGCGTGGACGTCAACGCGCTGCTCCAGCAGGTGACTCCGCAGCAGCGGCCGGCGGTCAAGCTGCTGCTTCCCCGGGTGGGCAACGCCCTGGACAACGCCCTGACCAGCTTCGTGCAGAAGCAGACGCTGGCGGTGGTGTCCAGCGCCTGGTTCGCGACGTTCTGGACCCAGGCGAACGAGCGCATCCACAGCAGCATGGTCAAGGCCCTGACGGGCCAGGGCGGCGGGGCGGTCCAGCTGACGAACAACGCCGTCACCATCGATCTGGCCCCGGTGATCGACCAGGTCAAGACGCGGCTGGTGGACTCGGGGCTGTCCGTCGCCGCCAAGATCCCGGTGGTGCACACCTCGTTCACCGTCGCCCAGTCGGAGAACATCGGCGCGGCGAAGACCGGCTTCCGGCTGCTGCAGCTGGTGGGCAACTGGCTGCCGGTCCTGGTGGTGCTGCTGGCGGCGCTCGCGGTGTGGCTGGCGCGGGTCCGTCGGCGGGCCGTGGGCGTCGCGGCCGGTGTCATCGCGGCCGGTGCGCTGCTGCTGGCGGTCGGGTTGGTCGTGGCTCGGGCGCTGTACCTCGACAAGCTGCCCGCCGGGGTGAACTCCGACGCCGCCGCGGCGGTGTTCGACCAACTGGTGCGGTTCCTGCGGGTCACGCTGCGCTCGGTGGCCGTGCTGGGCATCGCCGTGATGCTGGGCGCGTGGCTCGCCGGCCCCGGCCGGCGTGCGGCACAGGTACGCGGCCTGTGGCAGGCCGGGGTGAGCGCGACGCGGCATGCGGCGGACTCCTACGGCATGCGGCTGGGGCCGGTGGACTCCTTCGTCCACCGGTGGAAGCGATGGTTCGTCTGGGGCGTGCTCGGTGCGGGCGGTCTGACGATCGCGCTCTGGCCGTACCCGACGCCCTGGGTCATCGTCGGTACCGTGCTCTCCTCGCTGTTCGCCCTGACGGTGGTGCAGTTCCTGGACGCGGTTCCCGCCCCCGCGCCGACGGAGACACCGGTGGGTCCGGTCGGCGCCAGATGAGCCGATGAGGGATCCAGCCCGGCGGGGGCCGACAGGCCCCCGCCGGGCTCTGTTCGGCCCGGTGCCCGGGGATGCGCTGATGTGCACCCGGACATTCCGGGGGCGGCGCGCTGCGGGGTCCGGAGAGCTGTGGCGTGACTCCACACGGCGGGAGTTGATGCAGCGGTCGGTGGCCTTCGCCGCGCCGGCCCTGGTGACGCCGGTCCCGCTGCCGCTGGTCGCCGGGCACTTCGACCCCTTCCCTCGGCGGTTCCCCGAGTGGATCGCCGACGGGACGGGCCTTCCCGTCGACACGCCCGTCCGGTGAAGCGGTGGTGCGCCGGACCGGCGCAGGCGCAGGTTCAGGGCGCGGCGGGAGTCGTGGGCTGCGTCGCCCTGGTGTTGGTCGGGGTGTCGTTCGCCTCGGCGGTGCCGAACGTCGATGCCGCATACGGGGGGCGGCCGGTGGGGTCCTGGCAGGAGAGCCGGTGGCGGCAGCCGGCCTG
The DNA here is from genome assembly GCF_042658505.1 of Streptacidiphilus monticola. Taxonomy (NCBI): domain Bacteria; kingdom Bacillati; phylum Actinomycetota; class Actinomycetes; order Kitasatosporales; family Streptomycetaceae; genus Streptacidiphilus; species Streptacidiphilus monticola. Next base: position 23,603 of record NZ_JBHSQJ010000118.1, read on the forward strand.
GCTCGCCGTGCTGGTCCGCTTCCTCACCGCCGTGGTGGAGACCGGCGCCCTGCTGCGTCACGGGTGGGGGACTATCCGTGGACGGCGCTCTGCGTCGTGGTCGTCATCGCGCCGTGGCTCAAGGGAGCGGCGTTCGTCTGCTACGGCGGGGCGCTGATCAGCCGTCAGCCGCGGGCACGTCGGACCTGAGCCCGCGCGGTCGGCGCGGGCGGGAGGGTCAGCGCTTCGAGGGTTCGGCCGCCCTTGTCGTCCCCGGTGTCTCGCGGGGGAGCAGCAGTGCCGACACGAGGCCCAGCACGCCGATGAGGGCGAGGGCGGCCATGGCTGCCGCGTAGCCGTTCTTCGTCAGCTCCGAGACGAGGATGGTGCCGGCGATGGCCGTGCCCAGGGAGGACCCGAGGTTGGAGACGCTGCGGGAGAGTCCGGAGATCTCGCCCTGCTGGCTGTCGGGGAAGGCGGACTGCACGACGTTGACCGACGGCGTGAGCATCAGGCCGATGCCGAGGCCGATGAGCAGCAGCCCGGGGGTGAACGCCCAGACGTTGCTGAAGGCGCGCACGAGCAGCAGCAGCACGACGATGCCGACCACGGTGACGGCGAAGCCGGCGACGATCAGGGTGCGCTGGGCGCGGCGCTTGGCCAGACGCTCGGCGGAGAGCGACGAGACGAGGAGGCCGACCGTCGCGGCGGTGAACACCCCACCGGTGGCGATGGCGCTGTAGTGGCGGACGACCTGCAGATAGGCGCCGACGGTGAAGGAGACGCCCATGAGCACGAGCCACTGGGCGTTCTGGGTGACCAGCCCGAGGTTCGAGGTGCGGTTGCGGAACAGGCTGGTGGGGAGCAGGGGTTGACGACCCGTGCGCTCCCGCTTGCGGATCCACCAGAAGAAGCCGCTCAGCACGGCGACTCCGGCCAGCAGCAGGCCGAGCATCAGCCAGGTGTTGTTGTCGGCGGCCAGGATGCCGGTCACCAGCAGAACGAGTCCGACGGCGGACAGGACGGCGCCGACGGTGTCGAAGACGGCGTGCGGATCCGGCGCGCGCGGGTCCTCCAGGCTCCTGGTGAGGAACAGGATGGCGATGATGACCAGGACCTGGAACCCGAAGTTGGCCCGCCAGCTGATAGCGGTGGTGAGCAGCCCGCCGATGAGCGGTCCGGCGGCCGCGCCGATCCCGCCCAGGGCCATGATGGCGCCGAAGGCGCGGGCCCGGGCGGCGGTTCCGGTGAACAGCAGGGTGGTGAGCACGTACACCGGGGGGATCAGCAGGGCCGTGCCGACGCCTTCGAGGATCGAGTTGCCGAGGATGAGGACGCCCAGGCCGGGGGCGGCCGCGCTGAGCAGGGCGCCGACCCCGTAGACGGCCAGTCCGCCCATCAGGCAGCGCTTGCGGCCCCAGCGGTCGGTGAGCTTGCCGCCGGGGATCATCAGCGCTGCCATCACCAACAGGAAGACGGTGATGGCGACTTGGATGCCTTGGACGGTGGTGTCCAGGTCCCGGCTCATGTCGTTGATCATCACGTTCATGCTGGAGCCGGCGAAGCTGCAGATGAACTGGGCCAGCGCGAGCGGGATCAGGACCCGTCGTGCGGCCACCGTGGGGGCGGGGAGTGTGCTGGTCATCGCTGCCTCCCGGCGGAGGGGAATGCGTCTGGGACCACGGCGTCCTGCTCGCCCGGGGCCGCGTCCGGGAGCGACCCGGCGGGAGGGGGCGACGGGCTGGTGACCACCGCGTAGAGCGCTGCGAGGTCGACGGCGATGACCGTCAACGACCAGGCCGGATAGGTGGGCAGGAACGCGAACTGCGTGAAGGCGTTGAGGCCGAGTACCACGCCGGCGAACCAGCGGGCCCAGGTGCTCCCCGTCAACAGGGCGACGCCGGCCAGGCCTTGGGCGACGGCGAGTGCGAGCAGCGCCCACCCGGCGCTGTGCAGGTCGCCGAAGACGTACCGGTGGGTGGCGGTGATCACGGGCGAGTCCGTGAGCGCCGCCATGGCGTCGAGTCCGTTGAACAGGGCGAGGAGGACGAGTGCCACCGAGGCGAAGGGCAGCAGGTTCCGGCGCCGGACGGGGGGCCGGGCGGCGGCGGCCGTGCTCCCCGCGAGCGGCGTTGCGGGCCTCGCGGTCATGTCGTGACCGGCAGGCGGCCGTCCCGGGTCGCCTGGGTGAAGGCGGCGTAGTCGTCGCGCGTCTGCCGGGCGTAGGCCAGCGCGAAGGCGGCCATCGCGTCGTCGAAGGAGGTGCCGCCGCCCAGGTAGGCGGCGATGGCCGCCCGGTTCCCGGAGCGGGCGTGGCCGCGGGCCAGGGCCCGCCCGCACAGGCCGGCGTACTGGAGCATCAGGCGGTCGGGCATGTCCTCGGTGCTGGCGGAGCCCTTCATGTCCAGCAGCTGCCGCCAGTAGAAGTGGCGTCCGGCGGGTCCGGTGGACCAGCCGAGGAAGATGTCGCCGAAGGCCTGCAGCAGGTGCTGGCCCTCGACCACGCGCTGCCCCTCGTGCGCGACCGGCGCGTCCACATAGGGGGCGAGTACGGAGGGTTCGGCCTCCTTGACCTGGAGCACGAACAGCTCGCCGACGGTGCGCCCTTGGAGCAGCACGACGAAGCAGCGGGTGCCGACGCTGCCGACGCCGACCACCTTGCGGGCGGCGTCGAGGATGCGGAAGCGGTCCAGCAACTGCGCCTGCGCGCGGGGGAGGCTGGCCCGGTAGTCGGCGAAGACCTGCTCCACCACCGTGCGGTCCTCCTCCCCGGCCGGCTCGATCATCGGCGGGTCGTGGACGAAGCGGGGCGTGCCGTCGGGGCCCGGCTCGGTGAGCTTGGCGACGGCCTTGCCGCTGTCGGTGCGGCGGGCCTTGTCCAGCGTGCGGCGCACCCGCGCCCGGTGCAGGGAGCTGCCGATCTCCTGCAGCAGGTCGTCGGCGGCGATGTGCGCGTACCAGACGGCGAGTTCGGGGGCTCCGGCGAGTTCGCGCAGGTGGGTGCGGTAGCTGCGGGCGGCCTCGGCGGCGGTGTCGCGCGCGGTCCGCTCGCCCGCGTGGTTGTCGAGGGAGGCGACGGCGAAGCTGGCCGCGAGCCGCTTGACGTCCCACTCGAACGGGCCGGGCAGTGTCTCGTCGAAGTCGTTGAGGTCGAACACGAGTCGGCGCTCGGGGGAGGCGAAGAGCCCGAAGTTGGACAGGTGGGCGTCGCCGCACAACTGCACGGTGAGCCCGGAGTCGGGCAGGCCGGCCAGGTCGGCCGCCATGACGGCCGGGGTGCCGCGGTAGAAGGCGAAGAGAGAGCCGGCCATGCGGGCGTAGCGGATCGGCATCAGTTCGGGCACCCGCGGCTCGGCCTCCTTCTCCAGGATGTCCACGGGGTCGCGGCGCTCCGGGGCGGGTGCCCACTCGCCGTGTGCCGAGCGGGGAAGGCGCTTGCGTGCGGCTTTGCCGGTGTCGGCCAGGTCGTCGTTCACGGTGGTCCTCCGGGTCGCGCGGGCGGTCACGTGGGCGAGGGCGAGGGTGTCGGATTGACGGGGCGTCAGGGTGACGGGACGTCAGCCGATGCCCTGGCGTTCGATCTCCTCGTCGAGGGCGAGGGCGGCGTCGATGAGCGCGAGGTGGGTGAACGCCTGCGGGAAGTTGCCCAGTTGCTCACCCGAGGGACCGATCTCCTCGGCGAACAGCCCGACGTGGTTGGCGTAGGTGAGCATCTTGTCGAAGGCGTACCGGGCCTGCGGGACCCGGCCGGCCCGGGCCAGGGCCTCGACGTAGAGGAAGGAGCACAGGTTGAAGGTGCCCTCCGAGCCGGCCAGCCCGTCCGGGGAGGCGGCCGGGTCGTAGCGGTAGACGAGGCTGTCGCTGACCAGTTCGCCGTCCATCGCGTCCAGGGTGGACAGCCACGCCGGGTCGGTCGGGGACAGGAAGCCCACCTTGGGCATGAGCAGCAGCGAGGCGTCCAACACGTCGGTGGCGTAGTGCTGGACGAAGGCCTCGCGCTTGGCGCTCCAGCCGCGCCGGACCACCTGGCGCAGGATCTCGTCACGGGCTGCGGTCCAGCGGACCAGGTCCGCTGGGCGGGCGTACTTCTGGGCGACCCGGATCGCCCGGTCGAAGGCCACCCAGCACATCAGGCGGCTGTAGGTGAAGTCCTGGCGTCCGCCGCGGGTCTCCCAGATGCCCTCGTCGGGCCGGTCCCAGTGGTCGGCGAGCCAGTCCACGAGCCGGCCGAACGCGTCCCAGCCACGCAGCGCGCCCATGTCGCCGTCGCCGGTGGCGAAGGCGTAGGCGGCCTCGCCGTAGATGTCGAGCTGCAGTTGGTCGGCGGCCGCGTTCCCGGCGCGCACGGGGTAGGAGCCGAGGTAGCCCTCCCAGCCGGCCAGCGTCTCCTCGCTCAGATGCGGGTCGCCGTCGATGCGGTACATGATCTGCAGCGGTTCGCCCTCGCCGTCGGCCTGCTCGATGCGGTCGCGGACCCAGTGGCGGAAGGCCAGGGCCTCGTCCTCGAAGCCGAGGCTGATCAGGGTGTGCACGGACAGGGACGCGTCGCGGATCCAGGTGTACCGGTAGTCCCAGTTGCGCTCTCCGCCGACCTGTTCGGGCAGGCCCATGGTGGCGGCGGCGATCAGGGCCCCGGTGGGGTGGTAGCTGAGCAGCTTGAGCGTGATCGCCGACCGGTGCACGATCTCGGTCCAACGTCCCTGGTAGCGCGAGGACTTGAGCCAGCGGTACCAGAACAGGCGGCAGCGGTCGAAGGCCGCGAGGGTGTCGGCGTCGCTGGGCGGGGCGGGCAGCGGGGCGCCCGGCGGCTGCGTGGTGAGGACCACGGTCGCCATCTCGCCGGCGTCCAGGGTGAACCGGGCGATGAGGTCGTCGCCGTCGGGGTGCAGCACGACCGGGTCGGTGGCCTGCACGCACAGCTCCTGCTCCGGGCCCTGCAGCCGGGCGGAGCGCTCGTCCGCGACGGTGATCCGGTGGGGCGCGCGGCCGTAGTCGAAGCGCGGGCGGCACTCGAGGACGAAGGGCACCCGGCCGCGCACCACCCGTGCCACGCGGATCAGTTGGTGCTGCTCGCTCGGCGTCGGCGAGGTGTCCGGCAGCATGAAGTCGACGACCTCGGCCACCCCCTCCGGAGCGAGGAACCGCGTCACGACGACGGCGGTGTCCGCCAGGTACAGCTGCTTGACAAGGACGCCCGGGACGGCCTCGCGGTCCACGGCGAGTCGGCAGTGGCCGCCCTTGGCCTGGTCGAGCAGGGAGGCGAACAGGCTGGCGGAGTCGAACCGCGGGGTGCACCACCAGTCGATGTCGCCGCTGGTCGAGACGAGGGCCGCGGTCTGCAGGTCGCCGACGACGCCGTGGTCGGCGATCGGGGGGTAAGGGCTCATGGCGCGCTCCTGGGGCGGGCGGGGACTGTGCCTGCGCGGCCACCGTAGGAAGGGCGTCCCCGGCGGCGGATCACCCGGCATGGGTGAACGCGGCCGCCGCCGCCCGGTCTTCGGGGGAGGTGGGCGCCGTCGAACCGTCACCTGCGGCGGGTGATGCGGCGCTGCCTGGCGGGGGACACGCTGGACACGGCATCGAGGCGAAGGGAGCCGGCTCGTGCGCTACGAGATCCGCGTGTCCGGCGTGCTCCAGGAGACGACGCGTCGGGAGGGCTTTCCGGAACTGGACAGCGTGGTCGTGTCCGGTCAGACGGTGCTGTTCGGCGACGTCGTCGACGAGGCCCACCTCTACGGTCTGCTGAACCGGTTCCAGGCCCTCGGCCTGACGGTGACGGAGATGCGCCAACTGCCCGAGTGAACCCGCCCGAGGTCAGCTCTCGTCGAGCAGGCGCAGCCGCCGGGCCCGGCGGACGGCGTCGCGGCGGTTGGCCGTCCCCAGCTTGCGGTTGATGCTCTTCAGATGCGTCTTGACCGTGTTCGCGGACACGAACAGGTCCTCGGCGATCTCCTCGGTCGACATCATCCGGCCGGCCCGGACGAGAACGGCGCACTCCCGGGCGGTCAGCGTCTCGACTGGCGGCACGTCGTCGCCCGGATCCGCGGCCTTCGGGGCGGGTGGCAGGAGATCGTCGGGGAGCCACGCATGCCCCTGCGCCAGACGCGGATGCCGGCGCAGTTGGTGGCGCACCCACCGGGCGGACTCGCGGAACGGGCGCCGCAGTTGCTCCGCCCGGGCGGTGGCCAGCGCCTGCACCAGGAGGCGCTCGCTGTTCGCGTCGTCGCGGGCCTCATCGGCCTGCGCCAGGAGCAGCAGGGCACGGGTTCGGGTGGCGCTGCCGACGGCCGGGTTGCTCTGTAGCGCCTGCAGAGCGCGCACCGAACTCTCGGCGTCGCGGTCCGCGGCGAGGCGGACCTGGGCCGCCGTGACGACCGAATCCGGAGCCCTGGTCTGCACCCCTTCCAGCTCGGCCGCTGCGGCTTGCGGCCGGCCGGCCGCCAGCTGCGCGGCGGACTGGGTCACGGCCAGGCGCTCGTCGCCCCACTCGGAGGTGCGGTCCGCCAGATCGCGGCTCCGGGTCTCCTCCAGAACCGCCAGCGCGGCCTCCGGACGCCCCAGGGCCAGGTGCAGCTTGGCGCGGATGACCGCGCAGCCTAGGGCGACGACGGGATCACCGTGCCCGGACCCGCTGGGCGCCATGCGGTTCAGGGCCGCCTGGGCGGCCTTCACCTCGTCGCGTTCCAAGGCGGTCGCCGCGAGGACCAGGTCCCTTACGTCGGTACGGCTGCTGAGGGGAAGGCTGAAGCGGTCGGCGTCCTCGTCTGCTTGGCGCACCCGGTGTTCCGCCCGGCCCGGCCAGCCGTGCAGGTAGTCGATGAGGGCGAGCCGGCACTGCGCGTCGTGGCGCAGTCGCGCGGTCGACGGGGACAGCGGTGCCTGCGCGGCCGCGTCCAGCGCCTTGCCGGCCTCGTCGAGGCGGCCGTGCCACAGCAGCGCCGACCCGAGGTCGGCATCCACCAGGGACAGCAGCTCCGGGTGCTGGCCCAGCGGACCCGGCGGGGCCTTCGGCTCCAGCTCGTGTGCGGTGCGGGCGGCGCTGTCCGCGACGACATCCGAACCGAGCAGCCGGCCGGCGCCCGCCTGCACGAGTGCGGCGGTCAGCTGGACCGGGACATCCTCGGACGGCAGCCGCTCCTCCATGCGCCGCAGCAGGCGCAGCGCGCTCTCGCCGTCCCCGTCGGCCAAGTGCAGGACCGCACGGACCAGTTCGGCCGCCGGGGTGTGCACGGACGGCGGCATGCCGGTGAACAGGCGGCGCAACCGGGAGGTGTCGCGGCCGGCCAGCAGCTCGCCCACGGCGAGCTCGTCGACCAGGACCTGTGCGGCGAACCACCAGGCCCCGGCCTCGGCGGCGTGCTCCACCGCCTCCTGGTAATGGCCGTGGTCCGCAAGCCAGTTGGCGGCACGCAGGTGCAGCTCCTCGTAGGACTCGGGGGCGACGGCCCTGAGGTGGAGCCGCAGGATGCCGGCGAACATCGGATGGAGCCGGTACCAGTCGTGGGCCAGGTACTCGGTGAAGGCGTTGGCCTCGTGGAGCCGGCTCAGGATCCGTTGCCCGTCCCGGCGGCCGGTGAGGGCGTCGGCCAGGCCGGGATGGATCCGGCTGAGGATGCTGCAGCGCAGCAACAGGTCCTGCGTGGCCGGGGGCTGGGTGTTCAGCACCTCGGCGAGGAGGAAGTCGGACACGGCCGCGTGCTCGGCGTCGATCCGCTTGAGGTAGGTGTCTGTGTCCTCGGCGTCCTGCGCGGCGAGCGCGAGCAGCCGGATGCCCGCAGTCCAGCCGGACAGGGTGCGGTGGACCGCGGCGACGGTCGACTCGCTGGGACGCAGTCCGTGGCGTTCCAGCAGGGCCCCCGTCTCGGGGCAGCTGAGCGCCAGGTCGGCGGCGCGGATCTCCGCGAGTTCGCCCGCGGCACGGTAGCGGTGCAGGGGCAGCGGCGGCTCGGTGCGGCTGATCAGCACCAGCCGCAGCCGGCCCGCGGTGTGGCGGACCAGGTCGTGCAACTGCTGGACCACGTCGGGGTCGTCGATGTGCTCGAACTCGTCCAGGACCAGCAGCGCCGGCTCCTGCTGCTCGTTGATCCACGCCGCCAGCCTGACGAGCAGTGAGGATTCGACGTGCTCGGCCTGTGCGGGGACGCCGAGGTCCGCGGGCATGGCGGTGAGGCTGCCGCGCAGTGCCTCCCGGACGTAGGCCCAGAAGTTCCCCGGTTGGTTGTCCCCCGCTTCGAGGGTGAGCCAGGCCGCCGGGCCGGGAAGACGCCCGCAGTCGAGCCAGTGCGCGACCAGCAGGGTCTTGCCGGCTCCGGCCGGTCCGTTGACCAGGGTGACCGGTAGCCGCACCGCTTCGTCGAGTCGGGTCAGCAAGCGGTCGCGGCGGAGGAACTCGCCCGGCAGGACCGGCGGTTGGAGGCGGGTGACGAGCAGGGGATCGCCGTTGGGCAGCCCGGACAGGGATGCGGGGGGACCCTCGGCCTTCTCAGGGATGTGCGCCATCATGCCACCGCCGGGTGCTTCGGCCGCATCCGTCCCGCGGCGCGTCGGGAAGGTCCATGGATCGGTGCCGGCAGGCCACGGAGCCTTGGGCCGCTCGAGGACACGTCTACGACGGTAGTCGCGGCGCGCCCGCGGCGCGATCGGAGCTGAGGCCGGGCTCCGGATGGCTGCTCACCTGCGAGGGGTGACGCCGCCGTGCGCAGGGGCGGGGGACCATCGCGGAAGGGCGGCCCACCGGCCGCCGAACTGCGTGGGCCGCGGGAGGCGTCATGACCGTGCCGGGACCGGCGTACCGCAAGCGGGCCCCCTCCGAGCCCGCCGTCGCCGGCGAGGAGCGGAGGGGACGCACCGACTACGCCGGCGCCGTCTACGGGTCCCTGCTGGCCGCCTCCGTGATCGCCGCCTCCGGCGTGCACGGGGAGCATCCGCGGCTGTCCCTGATCGTCCTGCTCCTGGTCACCGGCGTCGTCTTCTGGGCGGCCCACGTCTACGCCCGCGTCGCCGGCGAGCGCGAGGCCGGGCGTGACGTCAGCTGGCGGCAGGTGCGCGCGGTGGGCCGCCACGAGTGGTCCATCGTCGAGGCCGCCGCCCTGCCGGCCCTGGCCGTCCTGGTCAGTCCGTGGCTGGGGACGGGGGAGAACGCCTGGCTCGCGCTCGGCGTCGCCGTGGCGCAACAGGTGGCGTGGGCGACCCTCGGTGCGCGGCGGGCGGGCGCCTCGCCGCGGCAGATCCTCGTCGAGGGCTCGGTCAACCTGGTCCTCGGCCTGCTCATCGTGGTGGCCAAGGCGGCGGTCGGGCACTGAATCACCCGCTCCGGGTGGTGTCCGGACGAGGCGGGACCGGGATAAGTGGTGCTTGGTAGGACCGTGCCGCCACGGCAGCACCGCGGCGGACGCAGACGAACCGAGAGGTGAGCGCCGTGAACTACCCGCTGCTCAACATCTTCCTGACCACGATGTGGATCTTTCTCTGGGTCCTGTGGATCTTCCTGCTGGTCCGGGTCTTCATGGACCTGTTCCGCGACCGGGACCTGAGCGGCTGGGCCAAGGCCGGCTGGTCGGTGTTCCTGATCGTGCTGCCGTTCCTCGGAGTCTTCGTCTACATGATCGCGCGCGGCCGGGGCATGGCCGAACGCCAGGTCAAGGAGGCTGAGGAGGCGGAGTCCCAGTTCCGGGCCTACGTCCGTGAGGCGGCACACGGCGACGGCGCCGGCGACACCACCGCCGGGCAGCTCGCCCGCCTGGTGGACCTGAAGGACCACGGAGACCTCACGGAGGAGGAGTACCAGCAGGCCAAGTCCAAGCTCCTGGCCGCCTGACATCCCTCACGAGCACGGCCCGGCCCCCTCGTGGCCCGGCCGCTCACGAACTGGAGGCAACCATGACCACCGCAGCCCGACACGAAGCGGACCTCGCGGCCGCGAGGTCCGCCGGAACGAGCCTCGCCAGCCCCGGGCTGGTCACCTTCGCCGGCGTCCTGCTGGTGCTGCTCGGGTTCTTCAACGGGCTGGACGGCATCGCCGCCATCGCCCAGTCGCACGTCTTCGTCGGCAACGTCCACTACGTCTTCGGCGACCTGCGGGCCTGGGGATGGGTGATGCTGTTCCTGGGCGTGCTCCAACTCGCCGCCGCCTTCGGCATTCTGATGGCCCGTGCCGAATGGGCCCGCTGGACCGGCGTCGGCGTCCTGGTCCTCAACGCCTTCTCGCAGATGGCCTTCATCCCCTCGTACCCGCTGTGGTCGCTCACGATCATCGCGGTGGACGTGGTGGCCATCTACGGGCTGACCGCACACGGCCCGCTCGAGCGGACGACGGACACGGCAGGGCAGACGCAGAAGTAACGCACCGACCGACTGGCGACCCGCCTTCCGGTCGGCAGCCGGCTTCCCACAGCTGTCGCCGCGCCGCCGACCGGCGCGCCGGCAGCTGTGGACCGCACTGGGCCCCGACGAGATCCGAGGACCGCAGCGATGACCCGGCGACCCACCGCTTTCCAGGGCGGGGAACTCCCGCTCCCCGCAACAGAGTCCGCAGACGGCGACCGCGCCGGCGCCGCCTACCTCGACGAGCCTCTCGTCCGGTGCGTGCGCGAGCTGGGGCGAGCGTCGGCGCCGTCTACCTCTGCGACACGGAGCCGGACATGTTCCGGCTGGCCGTGCTGATCGGCGTCCCCGTGGACTTCCTGACGCCGTGGCTGCGGGTCCCGCTCGCGGTGTCCACCCCCGGGACCGACGCCATCCGCCGGCAGGAGATGGTGTGGGTGGGAAGCCAGCAGGAGTTGGTCGACTCCTATCCCCGCGTGGCCATCGCCGTGCCTACCCGTTCGTCCTGGCCGCCGCCCCCATCACCGCGGGACGGCCCTGGGGAGCGCTCCTGCTGCTGTGGCCCGCGGTCCACCCCGAGCGTCCGAGCCGCCGCGAGCGGCGCAACATCAGCTCCACCTGCGACCGCCTGGCACGGCTGATCACCGAGCACACCCGGACCCACCGGTACGTGCCCCCGGCCGCACCGCGGGTGCTCCCGGACGCGACGCTCCGCCCTGGGGCGTCACCCCAGGGGCTGGCCGCGGCCGACTTCGCCGCCCGGCTGCCGGAGGGCGGCCTGGCGCTCGACCTGCAGGGCCGGCTCACCTATGTGAGCCCCAGGGCAGCCGAACTCCTGGGCCGCGGCGAGCAGGAACTGGTGGGCACGCTGCCCTGGCAGTCCCTGCCGTGGCTCGACGACCCGCTCTACGAGGATCGCTACCGCGCCGCGGTCATCAGCCGCCAGCCCGTGGCGTTCGCGGCGGTGCGGCCGCCCGACACCCACCTGCACTTCCGCCTGTACCCCGACGCCAGCGGAATCAGTGTGCTCGTCACCCCCCAGGAGGACAGCCGCAACGGCGAACCCCCGCCAGCGCGGGAGTCGCGCCCGCGCCCGCCGCGGGTCGGACGCCTCTACCAGCTGATGCACCTGGCCACGGCCCTGACCGAGGCGGCCACGGTACGGGACGTCGTCGACCTGGTCGCCGATCAGATCGTGCCCGCTTTCGACGCGCAGGGGCTGGTGCTCTACCTGGTCGAGGCCGAACGCCTCAGGGTCGCCGGGCATCGGGGCTACCGGCCGGGGGCGCTGGCCCGACTGGACGGTGCTCCGCTGAACAGCACGTTCACGCCGGCCGCGCAGGCCACCACCATGGGGGTGCCGTTCTTCCTCGGGTCCCCGGAGGACATCGAGCAGCTGTATCCGGGCATGGCCCGGCTGACCGGTCAACAGGCATGGGCCGTACTGCCGCTGACCACCCATCACGAACGGGTGGGCTGCTGCGTGGTGGCCTTCGAGCGGCCGCATCCTTTCAGCGCCGACGAGCGAGCCGTGCTCACCTCGCTGGCCGGTCTGATCGCGCAGGCTCTTGAGCGGGCCCGCCTCTACGACGCGCAGTACGACCTGGCACACGGACTGCAGGAGGCCCTGCTTCCTCGCGGCCTCGCCGAGCTTCCCGGCCTGGAGACCGCGGCGTGCTACCTGCCCGCCACCCGCGGCATGGACATCGGTGGCGACTTCTACGACCTGATCCGACTGTCGCCCACGTCGGCCGCGGCAGTGATCGGCGACGTCCAGGGCCACAACGTGGCAGCGGCCGCCCTCATGGGGCAGATCCGCACCGCCATCCGCGCGCACGCCTCCGTGACGGCCAACCCCGCGGACATCCTCGCGCGCACCAACCGCCTGCTGCTGGAACTGGACTCCGACCTGATCGCCAGCTGCATGTGTGTGCAGCTGGACCTGGACCGGCATCAGGCGCTGCTGGCCAGTGCAGGCCACCTTCCCCCGCTGCTGGCGCGGCCCGGAGAACGTGCGCAGGTGCTGGAGGTCCATCCCGGGCCCCTGCTGGGTGTGACCTCGGGCGCCGACTATCCGGCGGATGCCGTGGAGTTCCCGGCCGGAACCCTGCTGGCCCTGTACACGGACGGCCTGGTGGAAGCCCCGGGCGACGACCTCGACCAGGCACTGATGGCACATGCCCGACAGCTGGACCGGGACCCCCGACCGTGCGGAGCACAACTGGGCGGACTGGTCGACGACCTGCTGCGGACGGTCCCCCCAACCGGCCCGCGCACCGATGACATCGCCGTCCTGCTGCTGCACTCCGTCGGCTGACCCGCCCCCGGCGGGCGGTGTGGTCGGTGCGCGTACGTGGTGGAGCCCGCCCTGCGGGGGCGGGCTCCACCACGCGGCGGGACGGGGTCACCTCCTGGCCGCGGCCAGGTACGGCTGGAGCGGCAGCAGCTCGTCCTGGCCGCTCTGCACCACCCCGAAGCAGGATTCCGGCACCTCGTTCCAGGCACCCTCCCTCGGGCCCAGCGGCTCGGACACGACGATCCGGGTCTCCGGATCCAGCGTCGACATCACCGGATCGTCGGGGTAGAGGCGGCCCAACGTCTCCACGTCGGTGCTGAAGAACAGGGTCCGCGACCGGCGCGCCGTCGAGTAGCGGAACACCCACATCCGGTCCCCGTCGCTCGTCGCCACCGTCATCTGCAGCGCGTCGGGGACGCCGTGCTTGGCGGCCGTCTCCTCCACCTGGCAGATCATGCGGGCGACGGCCGCCGGAGGGTCCTCCTCCAGCCCGAAGCCGAGCGCGAGGTGGAACATCAGCTCCGAGTCGGTCGACCCCAGGATGTCCGGCAGCAGCGCCGGCTCGACCGCCAGCAGGAGATCCCGCTTCAGCTCGTGGAAGGAGGCGATCGCGCCGTTGTGCATCCACAACCACCGTCCGTGCCGGAAGGGATGACAGTTCGTCTGCTGCACCGGCGTCCCCGTGGAGGCGCGGATGTGGGCGAAGAACAGCGGCGAACGGACGTGGGCCGCGAGGTCCTGCAGGTTCATGTCCCCCCACGCCGGTCCGGTCGACCGGAACAGCGCCGGGGTGGACGGGGAGCCGTCGGCGCCCGAGAGGTCGGGGTACCAGCCCACGCCCACCCCGTCCCCGTTGAGGGTCTCGACGCCCATCCGGGCGTGCCGGCTCTGGTCGATCAGCGAGTGCTCCGGCTTGTAGAGGAGCTCGTCGAGGAGGATCGGCGAGCCGTAGTAGGCGAGCCATCGACACATGGCCAGGCTCCTTTCCACGCCGTCGGCGGCGCGGTGTGCTCGGTGTGGGTTCAGCCGGCGAGGATCCGCTGCTTCTGCGCGGCGAACTCGGCGTCGGTGAGCACCCCTTGGTCCCGCAGCTGCCCCAACTGCTGCAGCTGGGCGATCTTCGCGTCCATGTCCGTCCCGGCGGGGGCGGGCGGGGGAGCGGCGGGAGCGGGAGCGGCCTGCGCCGCGGCCGCGGCGTCCTGCTCGGCCCAGCGGCCCGCCTGTCGGCGGGAGACCCGGTTCGAGACGGCGGTGGCGGTGCCGGCGACCACGGCGGTGCGTGCCATTCCGCGCAACAGTCCAGGCATGGCGTGCGCTCCTTTCGGTCGATTCGGTCGATTCGGTCAGGCGGCGTGCGTGCCGGTGTCGGACCGGTCGAGCTGGTCGAGTTGGTCGAGCTCGTCGAGCGAGCGCAGCAGGTCCTGCACCGGCACGCGGCCGCTCGCGACCAGACGTGCCCCGCCCCGGCGCAGGGCCGCGGCGAACGGGCCGGCCCAGGTGTTCTCGTAGACGAGCACCCCGGCGGAGTTGCCCGGCTCGATGACCCCGGCGGCCTCGCCCAGGTCGTCGGCGCCGACCAGCCCGGAGGACGCGCCCTGGAAGACGGCCAGGTCGAGGGTCCCGTCGCCGTCGAAGTCGGCCAGCTCCATGGCGGTGACCGTGCCGTCGGTGTCCTTGCGCACGAAGGCGAAGTCCAGGATGCGGATGATGCCCCGGTCCACGAGGTCGATCAGCAGCGGCAGCCCCTCCCCGGTCATCCGGTTGCCGGGGAACTCGACCACCAGGTAGTCGACGGGGCCCATCTCGGTGAAGGCGTCGTCCGCCATGGCGTGCTCCTTTCGCCCGCCCCGGCCCACCGTCGGCCGGGACACAGCGACGACGCTAGGAGCACGCCGCAGTCGGGGGATCACCTCCCAGGGGTGAGCCGGGAGGCCCTACGAGCGCGGGCACTGCGGGCAGCGGAGTACCGGGCGTCGGTGCGTGGTCGAGCCGGCGGATCGTAGCGATACGAAGCCATGCCGCCGACCGGTGACACTTCAGCCATGTCCCGTGGTCCTGGTCGTGCCTCGCGCCGACCGCATCGGGACGGCTGCGGCTCGAAGGAGGAGGAGAGACACATGGCGACGTTCGTCCTGGTACCCGGCGGCTGGAAGGGCTCCTGGGCCTACGAGGCGGTGGTTCCGCTGCTGGAGCGTGCCGGTCACGCGGTTCACGCCCTGACCCTGACCGGTCTGCGGCCGGACGACGACCGCGCGACGGTCGCGGGCGCCAACCTGGACACGCATGCGGACGACGTCCTGCGGCTCCTGGACCGCGAGGGCGTCACCGACGCGACGCTGGTCGGCCACAGTTACGCCGGAATGGTGATCGCCGCGGCCGCCGACCGCGCGGGCGGCCGGGTCTCGCGACTGGTGCACCTGGACGCGTTCGTGCCGCGCGACGGCGAGTCGTGCTGGTCGGCGGCGAACGACCACTTCCGGCAGTTGTTCACGGCCGGGGCCGCGGCCACCGGCTACTCCGTCCGTCCGCCCGAGGGCGGCGATCCGCGCCGGCGTCCCCATCCGCTCGCCGCGTTCCTGCAGACGATCCGGCTCTCGGGCGCGTTCGAGCGGGTGCAGCGACGGGAGTTCGTCTACTGCGCGGGATGGGAGGACCGGACGCCGTTCGCCGGACTCCGCGCCCGCCTCGCGGCTGATCCCGCGTGGCGGGTCCACGACCTGCCGACCGGCCACGACGCGATGCGCGAAGCCCCGCGGGCGGTCGCCGCGCTGCTGCTCGGGGAGCGGGCCCCGGTGTCGGCGGGGCGGGCGGTGGACCGGCGTCCCGCCTGAGCCGGGGGCTGCGGCGTGGGCGGAACAGCCCGCCGAGCGTGCAGGGGCTGACCTGGCGTCAGGGACGGAAGCCGTGCGCGGGGCCGGAACGGCCCCGCAGGCATGCCGCGGCTGACGTGGCGTCAAGGAGCCGCCCGGCGCTTCGCGCGCGGCGACGCGCAGGAAGGGCGGCCGGGAACGAGATGCGCCTGCCGGTCAGACGACCGGGGCGGGCACCTCGATGCCACGGGCGGTGACCAGCTGGGCGGTGCCGTCGACCAGGCGGTAGGCGAGGCCCACCACGGCCGTGCGGCCCGCCGCCACCGCGTCGGAGACGACGCGCGAGCGGTCCATGAGCAGGTTGACGGTGTGCTCTATCTGGGCGGCGATGAAGTCCGCGTCCTCGGTCCGGCCCGCCGCGTTGGTGGCCAGCACGCTGGGGGTCACCTTCTCGATCACGTCGCTGACGTAGCCCTCGGCGGTGCTGCCGTCGGCGACGGCGGCCCGTGCCGCCGCAACGGCGCCGCAGGAGTCGTGGCCGAGGACGACGACCAGCGGGCAGCCGAGGATGCTGACGCCGTACTCGATGCTGCCCATCACCTCCGGGCCCATCACATGACCGGCGGTGCGGACGACGAAGAGGTCGCCCAGACCGCGGTCGAAGATGATCTCGGCGGCCAGGCGGGAGTCGGAGCAGCCGAACAGCACGGCGAAGGGGTTCTGCCCGGGGGCGACCTCGGTGCGGCGGGCGGCGTCCTGGTTCGGGTGGTCCGGGACCCCGCTGGTGAACCTGCGGTTGCCGGCCAGCAGCAGTTCGAACGCTTCTTGGGGAGTCAAGGTGTCCGTCACGGTCAGCAGCTTACGGGGGCGCTGATCCGGCCACCCTTCGGGGGCCCGTCCGGACACGCGGACCGGACGTCGCCGGGTCCTAGTGATGCCCGTGCGGGCGCTGGGCGAGGACCGCGCCGAGCAGGAGGCCGGCGGCGATGGCCACCACGATGGTCACCAGCTTGCCCAGGTCCTGGAAGCCGGCGATGACGTAGCCGCCGGCCAGCGCGGTCAGGCCGCGCATGCCCAGGGAGCCGACGGTGAGGGTGAAGAACCCGGGCAGGAGCAGCAACAGCCGTGGCGGCTGCCCGGGGCGTCGCGCCAGCAGCGTGGCGGCCAGGCCGAGCACGACCGCGCCGACGAAGGTGCCGCCCACCTCGCCGATCAGCTTGGTGGCCGCCGTCTGCACGCCGACCGTCAGGTAGACCAGGAGCAGCAGCCGTGTCAGCAGGCGCCAGGGCATGGCGAAGGCGAGCACGGTGCCGACGGTGAAGACGATCCAGGCGAGGAACAGCGCCCAGCGCGGCAGGTCGCCGTGCGCCGCGACGTCGAACAGGGCATGCCGGGAGCGGCCGGTGATCAGGAGGCCGATCACCACGCCGACGTAGAGCTGGAGCAGCAGGAAGACGGCGTAGACGAGTCGGACGGCCCCGGTGCTCAGGAAGCCGGCGGCCAGTTCGGCGGTGGCGGCGCTGAGGTAGTCGCCCGGGACGTAGAAGAACAGGGCGGGCAGCATCAGCAGCACCGGGCCGCCGTGTGCGGGGGTGCGCGCGAAGGCCTCCAGGGTGACCAGGGAGACCGTGATCGAGGCGATCAGCGGCAGCACGGCCGCCAGGCGCGGCAGGCGCTCGGAGGCCACGGCGAGGCCGCCGCCGATCGAGGCGAGGACCGCGGTGGTCCACACCTCGTACCAGGTGGGCTGCATCAGGGGAGCGAAGCCGACGCAGAAGAGCACGATGCCGGCGAACTTGAGCCACCAGGGGTAGGGGGCGGGCGCCCGCTCGACGGCCGCGAGCCGCCGGTCGGCCTCGCGGAGGGTGGTGCGGCCGTTCTCGACGTCCTCCAACAGGGGCTTCAGCGCTGCGAGTTGGTCGAGGCGGAACACCTCGGGGAAGGCACGGACGTTGACCGTGGAGTTGCGGCCGTGGGAGCTGACGGCGACCGAGGCCGCTTCGGGCAGCACGACGAGGTCGGCGGTGGCGCCGAAGGCGCGGGCGGCGGTGCGGACGGCGCTCTCGACCTGTTCGGCGCCCTCGCCGCTGTTGCGCAGCAGCAGTTGGGCCAGCCGGCCGAGGAAGGCGGTCAGCACCTCGTGCGTGTCGGCGGCCCCGGCCGGTGATCCGACGTCCACGCTCATGCCGGGCTCCTCTCACCGTCCGTTCGCACCACGACAGCAACAGCCTGAGCGAGGTCCGGGGTCGCCGCACCCCGCGAGGCGCCCCGATCCGGGACCGGGGCGGAGCCGGGTGTGATCGTCGTCGCAGTCGTGGCGACGGACCGCCGCCGGGAAGCTACCGGCCGGTAAAGTACCGGCACTACCGCCGCCCTCCCTGGAGTCGCCATGCCGCGCAAGGCCGCCCTCTCCCTCGCCGCCCTGCTGGCGACGGCGGGAACCGCGCACTTCGTCCGGCCGCGCCCGTTCGACGACCTGATCCCGGATGCGCTGCCGGGCACCCCCCGGGCCTGGACCTACGCCAGCGGGGCGGCCGAACTCGCCCTCGCGGCCGGGCTGTTGGTCCCCGCGACGCGCAGGCGCAGTGCGCTCGCGGCCGCCGCCTTCTTCGTCGCGGTGTTCCCCGGCAACGTCACCATGGCGTACCGGTGGCGGAACCGGCCGCTGCCGCAGCGTGCGCTCGCGTACGGCCGGCTGCCGCTGCAGGTGCCGCTCGTGGCGTGGGCACGGAGCGCGACCCGCGCCTGACGGCGGCCGCGCCGCCGGTCGGTCCGCCCGGTCGAGGCCGGGGCGCAGCTGGTATGAACGACCGTGAGGGGCCGACGGAGGGAGAGGCGTGTGCGCGGAGCGAGCCGGTGGCGGGCGCTGGCCGTCGTGCTGGCCGTAGGGGTGACCGCCGGGCCGGTGCTCTGGTCGGCGGACCCGTCCGGAGCCGGGGCTCCCGCGGGGGCGGTCGGGACCGATGCCCAGGAACCACTGCCGCCCGGATGGATCGCCGCCCATCCGGTCGTCGAGCCGTTCGGCCCGCCGGCGGCGCCGGGCCGGTCTCCGGGGCGGCCTCCGGGGCCGCGCTGAACCGGCCCTGTCCGGACACGGCACTAGCATGGCCGCCAGACATCCGACCAATGGGAGGCGGGACCGTGTCGGTTACCGACGAGGCGATCGAGAAGATCAAGGAGATGATCGTCTCCGGCGAGCTGGCTCCGGGGGACAGGCTGCCCAGGGAGGCCGACCTGGCCGGCGCGCTCGGGCTCTCCCGCAACTCGCTGCGGGAGGCCGTCAAGGCCCTCTCCCTGCTCAACGTGCTGGACGTGCGGCAGGGTGACGGCACCTACGTCACCAGCCTCGAAGCCCCGCTGCTGCTGGAGACGTTGAGCTTCATCCTGGATCTGCACCGCGACGACGACGTGCTCCAGGTCTTCCAGGTGCGGTCCATCCTCGAACCCGCGGCCACCGGCCTGGCCGCCCAGCACGCGGACGACGAGGCCATCGCGGAGCTGCGGGAGATCGTCGCGGCGGCGGGGGAGGCGTCGACGGTGACCGAACTGGTCGCCTCCGACATCCGGTTCCACGTGCGCATCGCCGAGGCGGCCGGCAACCCGCTGCTCGCCTCGTTGATCGAGTCGCTCTCGGCCCGCAGCGCGAGAGCGCGGATCTGGCGCGGCCTGACCCAGCAGCACGCCGTGGAACAGACGGTGGCGGAGCACCAGGCCATCCTGGACGCCGTGGACGCGGGCGAGACGGAGCTGGCCCGCTCCCTGGCGACCGTGCACATCGCGGGCGTCACCCAGTGGGTGCGCGGCGCGCTCTGACCCGACGGAACCGCCCCAGGGTCAAGGGACCTGCCGCCAGCGGTGGTTGACGGTCGCTGTGCCTGGGCTGAGCGGCACCGAGCCGTCTGCGGGCCGTAGGTCGCGTCGACCACCGCGTGGATGCCCCACGCGGGGGGCGGAGCCCGCGCTTGCGGCGGCCCCCGGCGGGCGCGCACCCGGCGGTGCCGCCCTGGGCGGCTGCGCCGCCGTGGACGACCCCGGCGGCCGCGCCAGGAGCGCCGGGCTCGCCGCGCCGGTCCGTCCGCTTTCGTGCCGGCTGCTGTCGCGCCGACGCAGACGGCCACGGGGGAACCGGCGAGCAGAACGCCGGTGGTCGTCCGCCGGGCCGGGCGGACCGGCGGGAGTGGGCAGCCGCGCGGTCGCCGTCGTTCGCCTGACCGCTCCGCCCTGGGATGCCGGGGCCGCCCGCATTCAGGGGCGGGCGTAGACGGCGACGAAGTCGCGGCTCGACGGCTGGTAGTAACGGTCCGCCGGGCGAACGAAGTTGACGAGGTTGTGCGGCGTCGGGTCGGCCGGGTCCGCCGTGCCGTCGTAGGAGATGAACGACGGCCAGCTCAGGTTGATGTCGAGCATCATGGCGCGGACCGCTCCCGCCCGCTGCAGCAGCACCGCCAGTGTCTGCACCGACAGCACCCGGCCGCCCACATAGAGGATGTCGCCGTTGCGGTCGATGCCGACGCCGGAGCGGGCCACGAAGGGCATGCCCTTGTCGGTGGCCCCCCAGACCGCGGTGCCGCCGGTCGTGACCTGGGGGGTGATCCGGCCGTCGTCGACCAGCAGCGCCAGGCACTGCCGCACACCGACGACGTCCGGCGTCATCCGCACGTCGCGCCCCCACAGGCCGATCCGCAACGAGCCGTCGCGGTAGAACACTTCGGACGCGGCGCCGTCGCGCAGCGACCGGGCCGTCCTGCCGTCGAGGTAGAAGCCGCCGTGGGAGTCGCCGTTGCTCACCTTGAAGCCGCCGTTGTAGGTGGCGACCAGCCCGCGCCGGTGGCCGGGACCGATGCTGTCCGGGACCGCCCAGCGGCCGCCGGGCTCCTGGAACCCCGGGTGGAGCTGAAAGGTCAGCGCGCGCTGCTTCATCCACACCACGCCGACCGGGAACGAGGTGTACTGCGTGTCCGGTCGCATGGTGGCGCTCTGCACGACGGGCTCGCCGTGCTCCTCCACGAGCGGAACGAAGTCGCCCTCGCCCGGCAGCGCTGGGCTGACCAGCGGCCGGATCGGCGCGTGCAGCCGAACGGCGGAACGTGCCGCGGACTGCTGCCGCTGGGCGGCCCGCATCCGGGCCAGCGCGTCCGGAGGTACCGCGCCCCCGGCGGCGGGCGGTGAATACGTCTGCACCTCAAGCCAGTTCACGGCCCAGTCCAGGCCGTGGTCGCGGCCCCACTCGGCCAGCCGGGCCGAGGTGCTGTCGGTGCCCGGCGCCGCCAGGGCGCCGTAGACGGACCAGCCGACCCACAGGCAGCACACCAGTACCACCGCGAGGACGCCGCGCAGCACCCGCCGCACCACCGTGCGCCGGTGACTCTCCGTCAGCCGGCGGGCCCGGCGGGCGGCCCGTCGGCGTCCCCACCAGGACGCCGGGGCCGGCGGGGGAGTCGGCTCGGGGCCGGGTCCGCTCGGCTCGCCCTGCTCGCTGCCCGACGCGTCGGGCTCGTGTATCGCGCTCACCCGGCCATCGAAACCGCTCACCGTCCCCGGCGCCATCCGACGTCCCCCGGGTGCCGGGCCGGCGGGGTGGTGCGAGAAAGGACCCGTGGTGCACTCCCGGCGGTCGCGGCCGCCCCACAGCGTCCGCCCCGTCACGAGCGCCGACCGCCTCGGACCGGGGGGACGCCTGCGCGCGCTCGGTCCGGAAGCCGGACGGTTCGTGACCGTGGGCCTGTGCGGACTGGCGACCAACATGCTCGGCTTCAACCTGCTCAACCGGCCCTGGTCCGGCCTTGGCGTGGTGTCCGCGGGCATGCTGGCCACCCTGGCCGGAGTCCTGGTCACCTATGTCGGCAACCGCTGGTGGACGTACCGCGGACGGGTGACGGACGGCACCAGAGGCGTCTTCCTTCGCTTCCTGGCGTTCAGCTGCGTCGGACTGCTGATCGAGAACGGTGTCCTCGCGCTCGGCCACTACGGCCTGGGCGCGGACACCCGATTGGCGGACAACGCCTTCAAACTCCTGGGCCTGGTGCTGGGGACCGCGTTCCGCTTCGTGTCCTACCGGTCCTGGGTGTTCCGGGGGCCCGCCGCCGGGGCCGCGGCCCACCGGCCTGACCGTCGCTCAACTGCCGCAGGCCGGGCGGCCCTTGACAGCCCCTCCGCTCGAGGTGCCGACCGCGCGGGCCGCGGTTAGCGTGGCGCTGCCGAAGCGTCCCCTGCCCCGAACCTGTGGGAAGGACTGCACGTGAGCGACTTCCGGCTGTTCCCGTCTCCCGGCGGGCCGCGCACGACCGCCACCGGCGGCACCTGCGCCGGGCTGCCCGCCTCGTCGGCCGGGTGCCGGCGCCCCGCGATCCCGGCGGCCGGTGCCCCTGCGGCCGGCCGAACCCGGTGAGCGCCGCGCCGGCGGGGCCCGAGCCCGAGCCGCTGCCCGTCACGGCTCCCGGTC
>NZ_JBHSQJ010000119.1:0-624 GCF_042658505.1 Streptacidiphilus monticola
TGTGACAGCCTGTCCCAGCAGGTTCTGACGCAGTAACCAGGACTGCTCGACCTGACGGGCTTCACGGCGCATTTTTCGGGTGAAGGCAAAGTCCTGACGTTTTAGCCTGCGTACTGTTCGGGTATGAAGGACTTCCGGAAAAAGTTCAGCCTGCACATCCATTGTCAGCGGCAGNATTCCCCGTGGCTGGAGATAAGCATATCCAGCGCCTCTTCCACCTGTTTCAGGCTGGAAAGGCGGTCTTTTGGATCACGGTGAAGGCCCGGAATACGGCGGGCAACGTCACTGTTAATCCGGCTACAGCCTGTCAGCAGGCGCAGGAATGTCCGGACGTGTGGCATCGATGGCAGACGTGCGCCGCGCTGGCGAGCCTCTTCCACCGTCATGATGGCCTGCAGCGCTGCCTGACGGGCTGGTTTCAGGGATACAAGAGCACTGGATGACGGGATCATTGTGCGCCCTCCTGTGACAGCGTGCTGATGATGCTGGCAAACGAGTAGCCACCGGCGTCAAGACACTCGATGAGATCCAGAGTATGGGTGATGAGTTCAGGGTTGAATGCATCCATCACGCGAACGACAGAGAACGGCTGACCGTCACGGGTAACAAAGACCACTATCCAGC
>NZ_JBHSQJ010000120.1:0-766 GCF_042658505.1 Streptacidiphilus monticola
GATGGCTGCTTCTAAGCCAACCTCCTGGTTGTCTCTGCCTTCCCACATCGTTTCCCACTTAACCATGACTTTGGGACCTTAGCTGGCGGTCTGGGTTGTTTCCCTCTTCACGACGGACGTTAGCACCCGCCGTGTGTCTCCCGTGATAACATTCTTCGGTATTCGTAGTTTGCATCGGGTTGGTAAGTCGGGATGACCCCCTAGCCGAAACAGTGCTCTACCCCCGAAGATGAGTTCACGAGGCGCTACCTAAATAGCTTTCGGGGAGAACCAGCTATCTCCCGGTTTGATTGGCCTTTCACCCCCAGCCACAAGTCATCCGCTAATTTTTCAACATTAGTCGGTTCGGTCCTCCAGTTAGTGTTACCCAACCTTCAACCTGCCCATGGCTAGATCACTCCGCTTCGGGTCTATACCCTGCAACTTAACGCCCAGTTAAGACTCGGTTTCCCTGCGGCTCCCCTATACGGTTAACCTTGCTACAGAATATAAGTCGCTGACCCATTATACAAAAGGTACGCAGTCACACCCGAAGGTGCTCCCACTGCTTGTACGTACACGGTTTCAGGTTCTTTTTCACTCCCCTCGCCGGGGTTCTTTTCGCCTTTCCCTCACGGTACTGGTTCACTATCGGTCAGTCAGGAGTATTTAGCCTTGGAGGATGGTCCCCCCATATTCAGACAGGATACCACGTGTCCCGCCCTACTCTTCGAGTTCACAACCTGTGCATTTTGGTGTACGGGACTATCACCCTGTACCGTCGGAC
>NZ_JBHSQJ010000120.1:803-1267 GCF_042658505.1 Streptacidiphilus monticola
GTAACGGTTCATATCACCTTACCGACGCTTTTCGCAGATTAGCACGTCCTTCATCGCCTCTGACTGCCAGGGCATCCACCGTGTACGCTTAGTCGCTTAACCTCACAACCCGAAGATGTTTCACTTCTGATTGCGAAAATTTGAGAGACTCGAACACACATTAACTGTGTGTCGTTTCAATTTTCAGCTTGATCCAGATTTTTAAAGAGCAAATATCTCAAACGTCACCCGAAGATGAGTTTTGAGATAGTTCGGCACGCGTCTTTCACTCACGAACCAGCAAGTGGCGTCCCCTAGGGGATTCGAACCCCTGTTACCGCCGTGAAAGGGCGGTGTCCTGGGCCTCTAGACGAAGGGGACACTGAAGTCTCAATCGCAAGACGCCTTGCTTCTTTACGTTCATCAGACAATCTGTGTGAGCACTACAAAGGCAGGTTCTTTAAGGTAAGGAGGTGATCCAACCG
>NZ_JBHSQJ010000121.1:0-1058 GCF_042658505.1 Streptacidiphilus monticola
CTAGGGAAGGTGCGAACAAGTTCCTGATATGAGATCATCATATTCATCCGGAGCGCATCCCAGAGGGACATCATGAGCCATCAACTCACCTTCGCCGATAGTGAATTCAGCACTAAGCGCCGTCAGACCCGAAAAGAGATTTTCCTCTCCCGCATGGAGCAGATTCTGCCATGGCAGAATATGACCGCTGTCATCGAGCCGTTTTATCCCAAGGCGGGCAATGGCCGACGGCCCTATCCGCTGGAGACCATGCTGCGTATTCACTGCATGCAGCATTGGTACAACCTGAGCGACGGTGCCATGGAAGATGCCCTGTACGAAATCGCCTCCATGCGCCTGTTTGCCCGATTATCCCTGGATAGCGCCCTGCCGGATCGCACCACCATCATGAATTTCCGCCACCTGCTCGAGCAGCATCAACTGGCCCGTCAATTGTTCAAGACCATCAATCGCTGGCTGGCCGAAGCAGGCGTCATGATGACCCAAGGCACTTTGGTGGATGCCACCATCATTGAGGCACCCAGCTCTACCAAGAACAAAGAGCAGCAACGCGATCCGGAGATGCATCAG
Source organism: Streptacidiphilus monticola (assembly GCF_042658505.1). Lineage (NCBI taxonomy): Bacteria > Bacillati > Actinomycetota > Actinomycetes > Kitasatosporales > Streptomycetaceae > Streptacidiphilus > Streptacidiphilus monticola. The sequence goes on from NZ_JBHSQJ010000121.1 coordinate 571, forward strand.
ACCAAGAAAGGCAATCAGTGGCACTTTGGCATGAAGGCCCACATTGGTGTCGATGCCAAGAGTGGCCTGACCCACAGCCTGGTCACCACCGCGGCCAACGAGCATGACCTCAATCAGCTGGGTAATCTGCTGCATGGAGAGGAGCAATTTGTCTCAGCCGATGCCGGCTACCAAGGAGCGCCACAGCGCGAGGAGCTGGCCGAGGTGGATGTGGACTGGCTGATCGCCGAGCGTCCCGGCAAGGTAAAAACCTTGAAGCAGCATCCGCGCAAGAACAAAACGGCCATCAACATCGAATACATGAAAGCCAGCATCCGTGCCAGGGTGGAGCACCCGTTTCGCATCATCAAGCGGCAGTTCGGCTTCGTGAAAGCCAGATACAAGGGGCTGCTGAAAAACGATAACCAACTGGCGATGTTATTCACCCTGGCCAACCTGTTTCGGGTGGACCAAATGATACGTCAGTGGGAGAGATCTCAGTAAAAACC
>NZ_JBHSQJ010000122.1:0-36393 GCF_042658505.1 Streptacidiphilus monticola
AGGTCCTTGCTGTAGTAGATGCCCTCGGGCTGCGTGTCGGTCGGCATCGCGTAGACCTTGCCGTCGATCGAATCGCCTGCGACGGCCGCCGTACCCACGTTCGCCTTGTCGGTGTCGGTGAGGTTCAGCTCCTGGATCTGGCCGGCGTCGACCATGGCCCGCATCTTGCCGCCACCGCGCTGCAGGAAGATGTCCGGCGCGGAGTTGGAGTTGAGCGCGGTCTGCAGCTTGCCGTCGAAGTCCTCGTTCTGGATCGCCTGGATCTTGATCGTGACGTTCGGGTGCAGCGCGTGGTACGCCTTCACGGCGGCCTTGAAGTAGTCGTCGCCGGGCCCGGGTTGGGCGTTCTCCCAGAAGGTCAGCGTGACCTTGCCGTCGGACGAGCCGCCACTGCTGCCGGTGCTGCCCCCGGCACAGCCGGTGGCGGCGAGCGCCATGCCCAAACCGATCGCAACAGCCGTGACGCTGCGTGTCTTCCTCGTCATCGTGGAAACTCCCTCATCTGTCGTCAGTGACACATTCGGTGCGATAGTTTGCGCAACTAATGGCACGCCTGTGGCGGCCTGGCCATGTCTACCGCCTGAAATGGGCGAGCAGCAACAGTAGAGTTTTCGCAAGTTGCGTAATCGTTACCGAAACGAGAGGGCGGTTCGTGAGGCATGAACCGGGGCCGGCCGACAGCTCGGCCATCTGGACGACGAACGCTCGCGGCGATGGATGGCGGTCAAGGACGCCGAGTGAGAAGTCCGAGATGTTCGTCGCGGTCCGGACCCTCCGGCTCATGCGGCGCGAGGCCGCCGTACGCCACGAGGCGACCACCGTGACGCCTTGACACTTTTTCCGCCAACTCCCTAGGGTGCGCGGCGCGTTGAGCAGGAGCACGGCTTGGCCGGCTGCCCGTCCGCAGCGCACCGTCACCCGCACCGCAGCAAAGGAACCACCACCATGCAGATCGTCGTTCCCGACCAGTCGATCGGTCAGCTCTCCGACGCCTGGCGCCACTGCGTCGGCACGGGTCGGCTCGACCTCGCGCTGCGGCGTGACTACCAGGAGTCGCTCGCCCTCGTGCAGAGGGAGATCGGGTTCCGGTACATCCGGGGCCACGGGCTGCTCAGCGACGGGATGGGCGTCCACCGGCCCTACGAGTACGCCGGCGAGCGGCGCGTGCGCCACGCCTTCACGTACGTCGACCAGGTGGTGGACGCCTACCTGGAGCTCGGCATCGCGCCCTTCCTGGAACTCGGATTCATGCCATCCGGGCTCGCCTCGGGCGACGACACCGTGTTCTGGTGGAAGGGCAACATCACCCCTCCTCGCGACGAGAAGGAGTGGGCGGACCTGGTCCGCGCCGTCCTCAGGCACCTGATCGAGCGCTACGGCCTCGACCAGGTGCGGAAGTGGCCGATCGAGGTGTGGAACGAGCCCAACCTGCAGCCGTTCTGGTCCGCGGACCAGGACGCGTACCACCGCCTCTACGAGGTGACCTCGTTGGCCGTCAAGGAGGTCGACGCCGAGCTCCAGGTCGGCGGCCCCTCGCTCGCGCCGGGCTACCAGGACGAGTGGATCCAGCGCTTCGCCGCGTTCGTCGAGTCCCGGGACCTGCCGATCGACTTCGTCAGCCGCCACGCGTACAGCTCCGGGCCCGAGCAGCAGGTGCCGTTCGGCACGCACCAGACGCTGATGCCTGCGTCGGCTCTGCTCGAGCAGTTCCACGCGCCGCGGCGTCAGCTCGCGGGCACCAAGCTCGCGGACCTGCCGGTCCACATCACGGAGTTCAACTCCTCGTACCGGCCGGACAACCCGATCCACGACACCGCGTTCCACGCGGCGTACCTCGCGCCGGTGCTGGCGGGCGGCGGTGACGTCGCGGACTCCTTCTCCTACTGGACGTTCAGCGACGTGTTCGAGGAGGTGGGCATCCCCACCGCGCCGTTCCACGGCGGCTTCGGCCTGCTGACGCACCGGCAGATCAAAAAGCCCACCTACCACCTGTACGCCTTCATGGCCGACATGGGCGACCAGGTGCTGGCCCGCGGCGAGGACCACCTGGTCACGCGGCACGGCGACGGCCGCGTCACCGTGCTGGCCTGGGCCCCGGCCGACCCGACCGGCCGCGAGCCCGTCGACGGCCACACCGTTCGGCTGTCCCTGCCCATCGGCGCCCCCGGCGCGCACGGCTCCGCCTTCGCGCGCCGCCGTTCCGTGAGCGAGGACGCCGGCAACTCCTGGGCCGCCTGGTGCGAGATGGGGCGGCCCTTGGCGCCCAGCAACCGCCAGCTCGACGCCCTGCGCGAGGCCGCCGAACCCGGCCGCTCGCACCGGAGCGTCCCCGTCGCCGGCGGACGCGCCGACGTGGACCTCGTCCTGGGCCGCAACGAGGTGACGCTGCTCGAACTCACCCCGGTCGTCGACGAGACGCCCGAGTGGTGGGACGGCGGCCGTCTCTTCGGCCTCGGCGCGGAGGCCAGCGACGGCACCGAGGCCTCCGGAAACCCCGTGTGAGCACCGCGCCGCACCCGTAGCGCGAGGCGTCGACGCGACCGAGCAGCGCTCCTGCCGCGGTGCACCTCCACGCAGCATGCGTGCGCGGAGCCGTACCCGTCGCGCGGACGCGGAGAGCCCCGCGGCGGGGCCGCCGTCGCGCAGGACGCTGTGGCGGCTGGAGACGGGTGTGGACGCGGAGGTACCGCCGCTCGCCGTGATGGAGCACGATCGGCAACTGGTCATCCGGCAGGTGCAGTTGAGCGAGAGAGCAACAAAACCGGGGCCCCCTCCGATCCGGGTGTGGACTGCCTGGTGACAGCGAAGCCGACGCGGCTGCGCCGGGCCGCTGACCTCCCGTCACCCGGCTTCCACCTCCGGGGGCGTTCGTGTCCGACGAAGCCGGACAAGCGAAGACGTGATACGGATGCGGACACGGAGGTGAGGCATGTCCGAGAGGAACAGCCGCGGACCGGCCGAGGGCGGACCCGGGCGCGACGAGACGCCGCAGGAACAGGCGGACCGCAAGTGGAACGAGATGCTGCAGGAGGTCCGCGTCTCCCAGACCGGCGCGCAGATCCTCTTCGGCTTCCTCCTCAGCGTCGCCTTCACCCCGCGCTTCCAGCGGCTGTCGGGCTTCGACAAGGACCTGTACGCCACAGCGGTGGTCCTGGGCGCCTTCGCCACCGGGGCGCTGATCGCGCCCGTCGCCTTCCACCGCTTCCTGTCCGGCCACGACCTCAAGCGCGAACTCACCCGGGTCGCCGCACGGTTGATCGACACCGGCCTGGCGCTGCTGGCCCTCACGATCTCCGTCGCCCTGCTCCTGCTGCTGCGCACGGCCACCGGCAGCGCCGCCTTCGCCTGGACCGCGTCGGCAGCCGTGGCCTGCTGGTTCCTCGTCAGCTGGCTGCTGCTACCCGCCCTGGTCCTACGCCGTGCGGAGCGGGACGCACGTCCCTGATGCCCGGCACCGTCCTCGCAGCGACACCTTGGGGAGGTCCGCGTCGAGATGGCGCCGGGCTGCTGCCGGGTCGGCACTGAGCCGCCGCCACACCGAGTGGGGCGGCGGCACCTGGTTGTCGGCATCGGTGAAGCCGACGCGTACGTAGGCGATCCTGCCGCCACCTTCGCGAACGTCGGCGACGGCCCCTGCCACACGACCGAGCATCGCGTCGTGGTCCTCGCCGTCGGGCACAAAGGCCAGGGTCGCGGGCCGGCGGTCGGTGACGAGAAGAGCGGTATGGGTGGGGTCAAGCACGGGGGCGGTTCCGCGCGAGTTCTCTGAACGGTGGTGGGCCGGGTCGACGCGGCTGCGCACCGGCGGACCGGCCGCGGCGGCCTGCGGGTGGCACGTCGTGGTGCCTCATGCGTGGCTGCGGGACAGTTCGGGCTTGTGGTGCGACGTCTGGTCCTGTCGGGGAAGCAGGAGCGGCGTGGTCAAGATGAGCAGTCCCGCGACCGTGAGAGCGGTACGTAGGCTGGTGACGTCCGCGAGCAGCCCGGCGAGCGCGGTGAGGACGGCGATGGCGGCCTGTTGGCCGATCGACCAGGCCGACAGGGTGCGGGCCACGAGATGCTTGGGGGTGTGTTCGAGCCGGTAGGTGGCGAGCACCGGGCTGTACAGGCTCATGTTGATGATGATGGCCAGCTCGACGCCCATCACGGTGACGAGGCCGACGACGCCGGGACGGACAAGGGCCAGGCCGATCAGCCAGACGGCGCGCAGAGTGCCGACGGTCCGGAGGACCCAGTGCCGGCCGTAGCGGGCGACGACCCGGCGGGCCAGCCGCGAGCCGATGAGTCCGCCGACACAGGGCGCCGCGAAGGCGAGACCGTACTGCCAGGGCGGGAAGCCGAGCTGGCGAAGCAGGAGCACGGCCAGCAGCGGCTCGGTGGCCATGATCAGACCGCCGACAAGCATGTGGTTGAGGTAGAGCGCCCGCAAACCGGGGTGACCCATGAGGTGTCGCCAGCCGTCGAGCAGTGCGCCCGCCCCGGCACGGCCCTTGTGGGTCGTTCGCGCCGCTTCTTCCTGGCTGCGGATCGCGGTGATGCCCAACGCGGAGAGCAGGTAGCTGATCGCGTCGGCCACCACGGTCGTGACCGGCCCGAACAGGCCGATCGCCGCCCCGCCCAGCGGTGGCCCCACCGCGATGGAGCTCCAGTTCGTGGACTCGAACCGCGCGTTGGCGACGAGCAGGTCATCCGGCCGGACGAGGGCCTTGAGGTAGGCGCCACTGGCCGCGTTGAAGGCGATCTTGGCGGCGGCGACCACCGCCGAGACCACGAGCAGTTGGACGAAACTGAGCCATCCGACGGCGTAGGCGACGGGGATCGTCGCCATGGCCGCGAACCGGGCCAGGTCCATCATGATCATGACCGGGCGCTTGCGCCGGAACTCCACCCACGGCGCGAGCGGCGCCGCGATCAGCGCACCCACCGCAGGTCCCACCGCCGACAGCGCGGACACCTCGGCGGGTCCGGCATGCAGCACCAGCACAGCGACCATCGGCAACGCCCCGAACCCCAGCCCGGACCCATATGCGCTCACCGCGTACGACGCCCACAGCCAGCCGAACTGCCCGCCCAGCCGTCTCCTGCCCACCATGCTCGGCGCACTCCCCTCACGGTCCCACCCGAACAAACCGACGTTGACCAACGCGAGCAAAGCGGGAAGGACAACAGCAGGTCAAACAACTGGCCCGCCAGCAATCCACAACAATCAGTTGTTCACTAAGGTGGGTCGGCATGGATCTCGAAGCCGTCCGCACCTTCGTCGCCGTGGCCGAGGCGGGCCAGTTCCAGAAGGCCGCCGCCGACCTGGCGATCACCCAGCAGGCCGTCTCCAAACGCATCGCCACGCTGGAGCGCGCCCTCGGCGTGCGGCTGTTCACCCGTGCCGCACGCGGCGCTGAGCTCACCATCGACGGGCAGGCGTTCCTGCCCCACGCACGCGAGTTGATGCGCGTCGCCGAGCGCGCGGGCGCGTCCGTGCGCCCCGGCCGCCGGCCGCTGCGCGTCGACGTACTCGCCTCACGCAGCGCGCAGTCGGGCCTGATGCGCGGCTTCCACCGGGCACACCCCGAGATCGACCTCGACGTGATGATGCTGTTCGACATCGAGACGGCCATCACTGCGATTCGCTCCGGTGCGATCGACGCGTCCTTCCGCGCCGTCGCCGCACCCGGCCGACCCCTTCCCGAGGAGATCGCCTGCGTCCGGGTGCTCGACGAGCCGCTCCAACTCCTCACCGGCCCCGCCCACGCACTGGCAGGCGCCCAATCACTCACCCTCGCCCAACTCGTCGGACACCGGATCTGGATGCCCGGCATCGCCCCCGGCACCGAGTGGGCCGCCTACTACGACGACCTCGTCGCCGAGTTCGGCCTCACCATCGAGGTCACCGGCCCCAACTTCGGCTCCGACGCCCTCCTCGACACCATCGCCGACACACCGGCCCTGGCCACCCTCATCGGCGAGCCCACCCGCCTGATCTGGCCCGCCGACCACGGCCTGCGCCGCATCCCGGTGACCGACCCGACGCCCGTCTACCCGCACTCACTCCTCTGGCACCGCGACAACCCCCACCCAGCGCTGGCCACCCTCCGCACCTACCTCGCCGCCACGACGTCCGGCCACGACGCCGCCGGGACCTGGACACCGGGCTGGGTGATTCCGCGGTCCACTTGACCCCGAACTGAAGCACCGGGCGCGGTGCGCGCCGAGAAGGACGCGGGCCCGCCCGTACGAAAGCCGGGCAGGCCCGGTGTCCGGTCATCCGTCGCGGGGGCTGCCTTGCCCGGCGCTCGCACAGGTGCGCCTCCCTGCGCGCGATCGGAAGACCCCCGTCAGTGCGGGTAGCGCGGGGATGGGGATCAGCCGCAGGTCCGGGTGGGACGGCCCGGTCCAGGCGGGCAGGGCCGGCACGACGGCGACGCCAAGTCCCAGTTCCGCCAGCAGAATGGCGGTGTCCCAGTCGGTGACGCTGGTGTCGAACACGGGCCTGATCCCAGCACTGGCCAGCCACGCGCCCAGCTGCACGCGCGAAGTGGATTGCGCGGCAGCCCGATCAGCCGGGCCCCTCGAAGGTCCCCCGGTTCCAGCTCTTGCGAGCTCCAAGATCTTCGCACCCCCGACCCCCGCTCTGGGGCCGAGGCCGCCAAGGGTGGCGGATGCCGACGCGGCCACGCTGGGGCGTCTAGGGTGACGGCCATGGTCGATGCCGATGACGTGCGCCGTATCGCCTTGTCCCTCCCGGAGACCGTGGAGAAGGAGGCATGGAGCATGCCGACGTTCCGGGTCGCCGGGAAGATGTTCGTCACGGTTCCCGACGACCAGACGTCCTTCGCCGTGCGGTGCCCGAAGCATGACCGAGCGGAGCTGATCGCTGCGGAGCCGCAGAAGTTCTGGGTGCCGCCGCACGAGGCGTCTTCCGCTTGGGTACGTGTGCGACTCGGCGCTCTGGAAGGCAGCGCCGAGCTGTACGACATCCTGGTGGACTCCTGGAAGCAGGCCGCACCCGACCGGCTCGTGGCCGACTTCGCCCCGGAAAGCAGCTGACTGGCCGTCACGCAGACGCGGGGTCACGTCCCCTCTCACGATCTGACGTGCTCGGCAACGGTCCGCTCGACGCGCCGGCCGGCAGCGGCGGACAAGGCGGCCCCCTCTCCGGCTCTCTGCCTGCCACTGGCGGGATACGCCTGGCGCGCGGCCACCAAGCTCCCCGCCTGTGTTCAGGGCGTCATCTGCGGCGCGGTCGCCGCCGCGGTGGAGGCGATGGCGGTTGGTGCGGCGGCCCGACGACGCCGGGACCGGGGCGGCCCCGCAGAGGTGGCGAAAGACGCCTCACTGCGGGGCCGTTCCGGGGGTGTCACCCGCGCTGGTCAGCAACTGGCCGGAGGTCTCGGGGCCGAAGCCGGCGACGCCATGAGCCGGGGGCCGGCCTGGCGTTCAGCGCTCCCGCCAGGTCGGGTGTCAAAGGGCGGCAGGACGACGGCAGTTCAGCTCAGATCGGGCGCGGCCAGCGGGATGTAGGGGGCGAGCTCGGGGTGCAGCCATGGGGGTGGGGTGCCCAGCGAGTCTCCAAGCCGGACGTAGAGGGCGTGCAAGGTGGGGGCGAAGTGCCAGTCTCGGCGGGTCAGGCGGGGATCGTCGTCGCTGTAGCGGCCCTCGATGACGGCTTTGAAGCCGTCGTCCGCGCGTGTGACCAGGATGTCGTTGTCGTTGCCGTCCGGGCCCATGTTGGCGACTCGGCGCAGTTCGCCGTCGCGCAGCGGTGTGATGGGTGCGGCCTGCAGGCTCGGGGCGGGGCGGCCGACCAGCCAGGGTTCGTTGCCGGCGTGGGCGGCCCACCACTGCGCCTCGTAGCCGGTGATGTGGAGCTTCGGGATGCCGCGTGAGCGAAGGAAGCGCAGCGAGTGCTCCATCACGGTGTCGAAGGACGGGTCGTCCTGCAGAAAGCCCAGGGCTTCGATGACCATGCGCTCCGCGCCGAGGGCGGCCCACTGTCCGTGGGTGGCCGCGTCGACCATCGCGGCCATGAATGCGGCTCGGTCCGCCTGGCCCCACTGGTAGGCGCGCATCGTCAGGTTGACCGCCCAGGTGGTCTCAGCGTCACCCGCGTTCCTGGTGTCGAAGGCGTGGCGTCCGAAGCGGTCGAGGTCGTCGCGGGTGATCTGCGGTGGTGCCGTCCTTCTGCTGAACCAGGGCATGGTGTCGCTCCTCAGCGTGAGTGCTCGTCCAGGTGTGTGCCTGAGCCGTCGGGTGGAGACGTCCGGATCCGGATCCGGCACCGGGGGCGCTGGAGCCGGACCGGACGTCAGTTGATGCGGAATCGGTCAGCGGGTGGGTTCACTGCTTCTTGCTGCACGCCGAGCATCGGACGGTTCCGTCGTTCCAGCGTTCCGTCGGCGCCCCGCAGCATGCGGACTTGGCCATCGTGTCACTCCGCCAGCAGGCCGGCGGCGACGGCGCGGTCACGGCGCAGGACGGCCCGGACCTCGCGGCCTTCGTACTCGGTGGTGGCGATCCAGGGAGAGGGCCGGCGGCCGGTCGCCAGCCACGTGACGAGCACGACGGGCCAGACGAAGGACTTGGCCACGGTCAGGGCGAAGTAGGGGATGTTCGGCAGGAGGAACACGCGCCAGTCGATGCCGCGGCGCAGCGGGTTGGCGCCCATGAGGCCGGCACGGAAGAAGAAGACGCCGTAGCCACCGGTGGGGATGCCGAGCAGGTACACGAAGTACAGGGTGATCAGGAAGTCCATGCCCCTGGTCTCCTCTCTTGGTTGGGCTGCCCGTACCGATGCGCCCGGGCGCCAGGAGAGATTGAGCCATGGCGGAGCCGGCTCGGTCCCGTGAAGCTTCACGTTCCGGTGCAACGCCGACTTGGACCGGGTTTCGGTCGCGGCAACCCCCAACTCCCGCGAGGGCCGCTGCAATGGGTCCACTGCCGCGGACGGCGGTGGACGAGGGAAGGGAAGATCACCATGGCTTGCGCTTGCACGAAGGCCGGACGGACCAAGTGCGCGTGGTGCAAGGAGGCGGAGGTGCACCGCATTCCGCTGCCCCACCACAAGTGCCCCTGGGGCAAGTGCTCTTGAGTGCCGTATGCCGGTGCGCCCCGATCCCGCCCGCTCGGGCGGCGTCCGGGGTGAACGGGGCGGGGNTTGCGGGGGCGGCGGCCCGCGCGCTTGGCCGAAGACCAATGCTGACACTTTGCGCGAAACCGCTTGATGCCCCCTGGGCCGCCTGTGAGGATACGCGGATGGGGGCGATGCTGGCTTCAAGAACGATCAAGGATTTCGCCCGGGCGCTGGTGGGCCATCTGCACGGGAACCCGCTGTCCGCTGCGAGCGTCCCCGAGGAGTTCCTGCCGCTGCTGGTGGCAGACGGGCACTGGCGCCCTGACGGTGTGGCCCGCGGCCTGGACTTCCTGGCCAGGGTGCTGGAGGTGTTCGAGGAGGGGGCCGAGTTCACGCCGCGAGGTGGTGCCACGCTGGAGTGCATGGCGCGAACGGCTGCTCTTCTGTGGGGGGTTGAGGCCTACCCGTTACCCCGCGCTCAGGTGAAGGCGCAGTTACGGCTGCGGCAGCACGAGGACACCATCGCCGAGTGGCCCGAGTGCATCGGCGACGACCGCGTGGTCCGACGCGAGGCCGCACGGCTGCTGGGCCAGTCGGGCGGCCGCCCGCAACCACCGCCCGGCAGCCGTACGAGCTGGCCCTGGGGCCGCGGCGCCGACGCCGGCAACTGGCCCCCGCTCGGCGAACGCGCCGAACTGGGCCGCAGGTTGACCGGCCACTTCGGCCCGCGCCACCCCATGGTCCTGGACGACGGCACCACGGTGACCTTCCCCGGGCTCGCCGACCGGGTGGGCCGGCCCGCCTTCGACGACCTCAGGCTGCGGTTGCTGCGCACGGCCCTGGAGCCGCGGGTCGCCGCCTGGTTCCGCGACGCCCAGGACACCGAACTCGCGATCTGGTTCCGCAACAACATCGCCGAGAACTGGTCGGGTCACGACCTGTTCGCGGACCACCTGCCGCCGCTCGGCCGCCGGATGCCCTCCAACGCGAAGTACCCGGCCGCCGTCGCCACCGCCGCGCAACTGCTCGCATGGCGGATCAGCGGCGACCGCGAGGCGGGCGCCGACGCGGTGCGCCGCCTGGTCATGGCGCGCTCCCGCCTGGTGGCCGTGCTCCACCGAGCCGACGGGCACGGGGAGGGACGGATCACATGGCACGCGGAACGGCTGGGGGCGCCCGCGGCCCTGTCCGACCAGGAGGAGCTGCTTCTGGCGACTTTGACGCTCCCTCAACAACGCGTGGGTGAGGTCTTGCCCCGCCGTGGCTGGACCCCCGGCGGCGCCTTCGTCACCGGCAGCCGCTCACTCGAACTGGCCAACGACATCCGCGCGCAGTCCCAACGTTCCGAGAAGCTACGGCTCATCGACGCCTATCTCGAGGCCAGAGCGGGAGCGGTGACCGGCTCCTCGCGCGACAAGGTTTCCCTGGCGCTGGCAGACCACAGCGTCGGCTGGGACATCGTCACACTCGGCGGGCTGGACCTGGCCCGCCGCCTCTCGCAGGTGGTGCTGCGCGACCAGGTCCCCGCCCGCTGGTCCCTGCTGAGCCATGTCTACCGCAACATGGGCGTGCTGCTGAACAAGCGGAACCGGTGGGGTGAAGCGCTGACGCAGGTGGTCAACGGTCTGGAGACCTTGGACCTGCTGTCCCGCGGGGGCCTGGTCGTCGACCAGCGGGAGCACGCGGCGGCCGCCCAGCAGTTGTTCCTCGCCGGCGCCGGCGTCTGCGTGCGTCGACTCGAACGCGGACTGCAGCAGGCACGGCAGCGCGGAGCGGGGCACCGGACCTTCTTCGCCCAGGCCTGCCGGGCCACGCTGTGGTTCAGTCGCAGGGCCATGTCCGAGCTGGAATTCCTCGACCAGGAGGGCCAGTTGGCGGCGACCAGGGCCGATGCCCAGCAGCGCGGCGCCATCTCGACCGTGGCATGGCGCGCGCAGACACGCGTGATCCGGCTGCGGGCGATGCTCGCCGTGCGCACGGCGGTCGACAGTGCCCTGTGCGGGGAAGGCGACCTGCTGCAGGAATCCGAGGCCCAGGGGCCGATGGTGCCCGTCGAACCTCTGGCCCACGGGGCAGCCTCGGTGGCCGAGCTGGCCGAGATCGTGTCCCTCTACCGGGACCTGCAGCACCTCCGCGAGTTGCCGCCCTCCTCGGCACCCGATGTCATCCCGCTCGCCGTCTGGTTGGCCTTCCTCAACGGCGCCCGCCTGCCCGTCGAGGACTCTCCCGGCCGGCTCTTCGTCGAACACGCGCCCTTGTTCGGGCGCAAGGACCACGAGGCCGGCCTCTCCGACGTCGAGCTGCGTCCTCGGCTGGCGTACGTCCACCGATGGAGCGAACACAGCGCCCAGGATCTGCGGCTGCTGTCGTGGCTGCCGCTCAACGGCCCTGTGGCGGCGATGCTCTCGGCCCGCAGCGGCGACCTGTACAGAACCTTCCGCAGCGAACACGCCAACTACTCCAAGGAGTACTCCCATGACTGAACCCAGCACCTCGACCGGCACCCCGTGCTTCGCCCAGGTGCCGGTCCCCGGTTCGGGAACCCGGCCGACACCGTCAGTGCTGCGCCAGGAGATCCAGGCGTGGCTCGCCAGCGATGCCTTCACCGCCCTCGCCACTGCCGAGGGCGCACAGCCCGAGGGCTCCCTCGACGAGCAGTTGCTGTACCTGGACGGGTTCTCCGCCGCCGCCTGGGACTTCCGGGCCAAGGCGGCCCGGGCGGCGAAGGCCGGGTACGTCGAGCGCAACCAGGTCGACGTCGAGGAGGTGGCAGGCGCGCGGGAAGCGCTGGCCGTCGCCGCCGCGCAAGCCCTCGGCCTGGTCACCGCGCGGCCGCCGCGGTCCTCGCGCTACGACCACGTCCTGATCCTGGGCGGCCTGGTCAGGGCGAACCTGTGGCGTGCCGCCTACGCGGGCGCGCTGCTGTCCGGCGGCCACATCGACGCACCATCCGTCACCGCCCTCACCGCCTTTCGCCGACTGGCCCGCAACGAGCAGGACATGAGCCTGGACGAGCCCAGCCTGCTCGACGCCTTCGCGCTGCCGCGCAGGCAGACCGAGGCCGACGTGATGGAGGACTGCCTGGCGCGAGCCTTCGAGCTGGAGAGCGACTTCGTCACCGAGGCGCAGGGCGGCGAATACGACGACCACGACCGGTTCCGCGTCGCAGCGGCCAAGGCGCAGGGACGCACGGTCACGCTGGTGGCCGCACCCAACCCCGCGGGGGCGAACCGCGCCAACACCGGTCAGACCATGCGCTTCTGGGCCGAGCAGGTCGCCCGCCTCCGCCCGGGCGACTCCATCCTGTTCGTCACCTCCAGCATCTACGTGCCGTTCCAGCACGTAGTGGCCTTGCAGAACCTCGCCCTGCCCTACCAGGCGCAGGTGGACACCGTCGGGGTGGATCACGCCCTCGTCGACCCCGCGCCGATGCCGCAGGAGTTCCGGGGCGTGCACTATCTTCAGGAACTGCGATCGGCCATCCGGTCGTTCCGGCACCTGCTTGGAGACCTTGATGCGACCCCACCCTCCTGAGGCACCACCGCGCTCCCCGTTTGTCGTCGGCATCGACGCGGGCGGAAGCTCGGTCCGCGCCCGGGGAGCAAGCGCGGGCACGGTGGTACACGAGGGGCACGGCGGGCCTGCGAACGCCCTGTCCACCGATCCGGGCTCCCTCGCGCGCAGTTTCGCGGACGCCCTCTCCGGGTGCCCGCCGGTGGACCATCTGGTCGCGTGCGTGGCCGGCGCCGGGGTGGCCCAGGCCCGGGACCGCGTCGACCGGACGCTGCGTCAACTCCAGCCGCAGGCACGAGTGCAGGTACTGCCCGACTTCGCCGCCGCCTACCACGCCTTCGACGGCGACGTCGACCTGGTCGTCATCGCGGGCACCGGGACGGTGGTCTGCTCCCCGGCCGGCACCGGCTGGCGGGTCAGCGGCGGCCACGGCTGGATCCTGGGCGACCACGGCTCAGCCAGCCGCCTCGGCCGAGCCCTTCTGGAAGCGTATCTGCAGGACCCCGGCGCGCTACCGCAGTCCACGGCCGACGCCCTCGAAGCCGTCTACGGCAGCCGGGAACCGGGAGCCCTGGTGCGGTTCGTCCACATGCACCCGGCGCCGGGCGCCGCACTCGCGCTCGCCGCACCGCTGCTCACCGAGCTGACCGCACAGGGACACGCGCTCGCCAAGTCCCTGTTGGACCAGCAGATGCGCCTGCTCGCCCGCACGACAGCCGCACACGCGAGCGACATGACCGCCGGCATCCGCCCCGACGCCTCGTGGCAACCGCGGGTCGGGCTGGTCGGCGGGGTGTGGGCCGCCGCCGTCGCACGCACGTCATTCGCGCGGGCCCTGGCCGACCTCGCACCCGAACTCCACATCCGTCCTGGAGTCGGCGACCCGCTCGACGGCGCGCTGCGGCTCGCCCACACATTCGCCACGGCCCGATGACGCCCGACCCACCCCTGGAGACGCTGCGCACCGAACAGCCCCACCCTGACAGCGTCGACCTCGGATCGATGACCGCTGACCAGGCGCTGCAGCTGATGGAGCGTCACGAGCACGCTGTGCTCGACGCCCTGGTCGCCGCCCACGACGCGCTGGCGGCCGCGGCCGAACGGGTCGCGGCGGTGTACCTCGCCGGCGGCCGCACCGTGCTCCTCGGATCGGGCACCTCCGGCAGGCTCGCCCTGCAGGAGGTCAGCGAACTGCCCGCCACCTTCGGCGTCCCCGCCGAGCAGTTCCCGGCCCTGCTGGCGACCAGGGCGCCGATCGGCCCCGCCGCCGTAGCCGCCTCCGAGGACGACACCGAAGGCGTCGCCCGGGCGCTGCGGGAACGCGGCATCGGCCCCGGCGACGCCGTGATCGGACTGGCCGCATCCGGCCGCACGCCCTTCGTGCTGGCCGCAATCCGTCAGGCGCGAGCAGCCGGCGCGTGGACCTGCGGCATCGCCAACAACCCGGGCACGCCCCTGCTGTGCGAGGCGGAACTGGGCGTCCTGCTCGACACCGGACCCGAACTCCTCACCGGGTCCACCCGGATGAAGGCCGGAACGGCCCAGAAGATCGCCCTCAACCGGATCACCACCGCCGCCATGGCCCTGGCTGGACGCATCCACGGCAACTACATGGTCGAAATGCGGGCCGGCAACGGCAAGCTTCGAGAACGCGCCGTCCGCATCGTCGCCGACCTGGCCCAGTGCGACCCGGCCACCGCGCGTGGCCTCCTGGCAGCCCACGACTGGCACATCGGCGACGCCCTGCGCGCCGCGACGCCACGCCGGTAGCCCACAGAGCGCCCGACCCCGACCGGACACCGTGCAGGGCCAGGTCCGGGACCGTGACCGGCTGAGCGACGCGAGGGGTAGCAACTGGACCAGGTCCCTCCCCCCGTGCCCGGACCTCGGCAGGGCCTGCGACCTTGCCCGCCGACCGATCAAGGGCGCAGGGCCTGCCCAGCAGACGTCACGCAGCGCGGGTCAGAGCCCGTGAGAGTGATCGCCGTCGCTCGCCTTCCTCGGTTGGTTGAGCGGGGAAGTATCTGGGCCAGGCCGGTCGTGGACTCTCCCCGCATGCCGGGTCCGCGGAACTTTCACGAGCACGACCAGGCCGATGGGCCCCGGCGCACCGGGAATCGCAGGCGCTGCCCGCGATTCCTTGACAGACCACGAACACTGATGCACTGTCAGGACCCGTATCGAGCCGCGGCCCGGGGGCCGACAACCCCGGGGCCGCAGCACATTTGTGAGCGCTCACATACGTTCGGCCGACCGGTTTCCCACCCCTGCGACGAACCGGGGTCACCGACCGAACGACCTGCGTCATGACGGCGACCGGGCCCACCCGCCCACGGTCGCTCCCACCAGCCTGCGGAGGAAGAGATCCCATGCTGCGCTCCTGGCACCTCAAGGCCCGCCTGCTCGCCGTGCTCCTCGCGCTCGGCGCCGTGGTCGGCGTGAACCTGCACACCGCACCGCGGGCTTCCGCCGCCTCGTTGACCCAGATCTCGAACTTCGGCGCCAACCCGACCGGCCTTCAGATGTACCTGTACGTGCCGAACAGCGTCAGGGTCGACCCGCCGATCCTGCTCGCGCTGCACGGCTGCCAGGGATCGGGGCCCTACCTGTACTCCAGCACGGATTTCGCCGCCCTGGCCGACCAGTACGGGTTCATCGTCATCTACCCCTCGACCAACCCCGGCGGCAGCTGCTGGGACGTCTCCTCCGACCAGGCGCTGACCCGCAACGGCGGGAGCGACCCGGTCGGACTGATGTCGATGGTCACGTACACCGAACAGCACTACGGCGGGAACCCCGGAGCCGTCTACGTCACCGGCGAGTCCTCCGGCGCGATGATGACCAACGTCATGCTGGCGGACTACCCCGACGTGTTCAAGGCGGGCGCGGCGTTCATGGGCGTGCCCTACCACTGCTTCTCCACGGGCACCGTGCGCGGCTGGAACGGACCCTGCGCCGCGGGCCAGGTCTCCATGACCGCACAGCAGTGGGGCGACCTGGTGCGCAACGACGCCGACCCCGGCTACACCGGACCGCGGCCCCGCGTTCAGCTGTGGCACGGCACCGCCGACTCCACCCTGAACTACAACAACCTCGGCGAAGAGACCAAGCAGTGGACGAACGTGCTCGGGGTGGCCCAGACCCCGTCGTCGACGGACACGCCGGTCGCCAACTGGAACCGCGCCCGGTACAACAGCAGCTCCGGGAGCACGCAGGTCGAGACGTACAGCATCGTCGGCGCCGGACACCAGCTGCCGATCCAGGGGACGCCGATGGCCGCCTACGCCATCCACTTCATGGGCCTGGACAACGGCGGCTCCACGACCGGCAGCACCGGGGAACTGCACGCGGTGGGCGCCGGCAAGTGCCTGGACGACCCGAACTCCACCACCGCGCCGGGCATCCAGCAGCAGGTGTACAGCTGCACCGGAGCAGCCAACCAGACCTGGACGCACAACGCGTCGAAGGAGCTGACGCTGACCATGTCGGGCCAGACGCTGTGCCTGGACGCCAGCGGCCAGGGCACCGCCAACGGCACCAAGGCGATCCTCTGGACCTGCAACGGGCAGCCCAACCAGCAGTGGAACCTCAACGCCAACGGCACCGTCACCGGCGTCCAGTCCGGCCTGTGCCTGGACGTGATCGGAGCCGGCACCGCCAACGGCACGCCGGTCGAACTGTGGTCGTGCAACGGCGGCAGCAACCAGCAGTGGACCTTCGGCTAGCCGGGCTCCACGACAGCCGTCCCGTCGAAGCGGCTGAGGTCCGCCCCCCACCCACCGAGTCCGACGCACGCCCGCTCCCGACTCCCCCGTCCCCCATTCCTACGCCGAGGGCGCGGGCTCTGCGCGGCGTTGACCGTCTCCTGCTTCCGGACCGAGGCCCACTGTCCGGCAGCTCCCGTGGCACACCGCGGCGGGGGGTCCCCCCGGGGGTCGAGGCACCCCGATCCCGCGACCGAAGGCCGTGCCCTTGCGGGTGTCCGCCGCGCAGGCGGGGGGAAGGGCCAGGTATGAGCGGCGGCGGGGACGAGGACCAGCCGGCCGATGTCCGGGGACGACGCGGGCACCGGCTGCTGCCGCACACCGCCGACCTGCGGCTCCAGGCGTGGGCTGAGGACCGGGAGCAGTGCCTGGCGGAGGCGGTCATGGGGGTGGTCGGGCATTTCGCTTCGACCGCGGGCGTGCGGGCGGCCTCCGTGGTGGCCGTGCGCCTGACGGGCTCCGGCGAGGAGCTGCTGGCCGGGCTGCTGGACGAGGTGGTGTTCCGGCTGGAGGTGCACGGCCAGGTGCCGGTGGACGTCGAGGTGCGGACCGCCGCGGAGGGCGGCGTCGAGGCGCGGCTGGCGATGGCCGCCCTGGCGGACGTGGAGATCGTCGGCGCGGTGCCCAAGGGTGTCTCGTGGCACGGGCTGCGCATCGGGCCGGACGGCTCAGGCTGGTCCTGCCTGGTGACGGTGGACGTCTGACGGGGGTGCGCGGTCAGCCTTTGACGACGCCGAGGGGAACCAGGCGCGCGACGCCGCGGCACAGTCCCGCGCCCTCGCTCGCCGCGACCACCGCGTCCACGTCCTTGTAGGCCTCCGGCGCCTCCTCTGCGAGGCCGCGCAGGGACAGCGGGCGCACCGCGGTGCCGGCCCGCTCCAGTCGGTCCCGCAGTTCGGCGCCGGTGACCGCGCGCGCCGCCCGGTGACGGCTCATCACCCGGCCCGCGCCGTGGCAGGTGGAGAAGAAGGCGTCGCCGCCGGCGACGCCGACGAGCACGTACGAGGCGGTTCCCATGGTGCCGGGAATGAGCACCGGTTGCCCGAACTCGCGGAGGTCGGGCGGCAGTTCCGGGTGCCCGGGCGGGAAGGCCCGGGTGGCGCCCTTGCGGTGTACACACAGTCGTCGCCGGTCGCCGTCCACCTGGTGTGTCTCGATCTTGGCGAGGTTGTGCGAGACGTCGTAGACCAGCGTCAGCCGTGCCCCTGCGGCCCGGCGGAAGACCTGACGGGCGGCATGGGCGAGCAACTGGCGGTTGGCGCGCCCGTAGTTGGCCGCCGCGGCCATGGCACCGAGGTAGGCGCGGCCCTCGGGCGAGTCGACCGGGGTGCAGGCCAGCTGCCGGTCGGGGACGGTGATCCCGTACCGCGCCATCGCCTGGTCCATGGCGCGGACATGGTCGGTGCAGATCTGGTGTCCGAGCCCGCGCGAGCCGCAGTGGATCATCACGCAGACCTGGCCCTCCCTGATGCCGAAGGCCTCCGCGGCCGCCGCGTCGCGTACCTGGGCCACCTGCTGCACTTCGAGGAAGTGGTTGGCGGACCCCAGGCTGCCGACCTGCCCCAGCCCGCGCTCCCGTGCCCGCGCGCTCACCTGCGACACGTCGGCGTCGGCGACCGCGCCGCCGTCCTCACATCGCGTCAGGTCGCGCTCCTCGCCGTACCCGCGCTCCACCGCATAACGCGCGCCGCCTTCGAGGATCCGCTCCAACTCGCCCTCCCCCCGGGGGTGCCAGACCCCGCCGGGCCCGGCTCCCCGGGGGATCACCCGGTCCAGGTCGTCCATGACGTCGGGCAGCGCCGCCGCGAGCTGCTGCGCGTCGCAGTCGGCGGCCAACAACCGCACGCCGCACGAGATGTCGAAGCCCACGCCGCCCGGGGAGACCACTCCGCCCGCCGCCACGTCGGTGGCCGCCACGCCGCCGATGGGGAAGCCGTAGCCCCAGTGGATGTCGGGCATGGCATACGAGGCGCCGACGATGCCGGGCAGCGTGGCCACGTTGGCCACCTGCTCCAGCGACTGCCGCGCGTCACGCAGCAGCTCCCGGGAGGCGAAGACGACCCCCGGCACCCGCATCGGCCCGTGCCGCTCGATCCCGAACCGGTACGGCCCCTGCGCCACCAGCTCCATGTCAACCTCCTCCGCCCGATCGCCGAGCGACGGTTCGCCGTCCCCGGGCGCAACCGGCTGGGCCTCAGTCAAGGTGGAACAGCGGGCCGGTCACCGTCAGGCCGAGCTGGTGGCCGGTGTGGGCGAAGAAGGCGATCAGCATCAGGCAGGCGCCGAACAGGGCGGTGTCCTTCAGGAAATGGACCTGCTCCTGCTGCCGACCCATCGAGTCCCGCTCCTTCCAGAAGCCGTGCATGAGCACGGCGGTCGGCGCGAGGAACGCTGCCAGCAACAGTGCCCCCAGATCGGGCCAGATGCCCAGGACCACGAAAACGCTCCCGACGAGCAGCAGCGCCCCGGAGGCGAGCACCGCGATCCGGGCGGCGGGCACACCACGGGACTCCGTGTACCCGGCCATCTGCTGGGTGCGGGTCAGGTGGTTGACGCCGGAGGACAGGAAGAGCAGGACGAAGAGGATCCGGCCTGCGAGGACCAGAGCTGCCATCGGGGGCCTCCCATTGCTCGGTGACGGCCGTGCTTCTGTGCCCGGTGCGCTGCCGCGCCTACCCGCAGGCCCCGCGGCCAAGCGACCACGCGGAAGGAGGGCGTGCAACCTGGAGAAGTGGGTACCGGCGATGTCGTGCTGGTGGTCCTGGACGCACGCACCGGCCGGCAGGTGGACCTCATGCCGCCGGGACGCCGGCACCTGCGCGTCTGCGTTCACGTGGATGCACCGGGCGGGCTCCTGGGGGTGCGGGATCTGCGGATCCTCCTGGTCGCGGACGTACTGCTGCGCGCCGGGGAGGCCCAAGGGCTGCAGGTGTTCCTGGTGCGCACCGGCCCGGAGTTGACGCCCCATCAGGCGAAGGCATTGGAGCAGGAGCTGATCCGCTACAGTGTCACGCCGCCGGCGGAGGCGGGCCTGGAGCCGGGAGCGGTCGACGTCCACGTCGCGTCGCGCACCACCCGGGGGGCAGGTGCCTGGCTCATGGTGGGTGAGGCGGCGACCGGTTCCGCTGCGCAGCTGGTGGGCAACGGCGAGGTGGATCATCTGGCGCTCCGGCTGGCCCTGCTGTCCCGGCCTCATGCTGCCGCAGCGGGGCTGCCGGGTGAGAAGCTCGCGCTCGCGGCCCGTACGCTCGCCCACTACCGGACCGCTGTTGCTCGCTGGGCGCACACTCCGTCCAGCCCGGTCCCCGAGCCCCTTCAGCGGCGGATTCGTGGGGCGGTGGCGGCGGATCTCGACACGCCGGCCCTGGTCGAGCTGCTCAAGGAGATCGAGTCCCACCCGCTCCTGGGGGACGGCGCCAGGTTCGAGACGTTCGCTCTCGTCGACCGCGTGCTGGGGGTGGGGCTCACCCGCGACATCGGCCGCTGAACTCCGGGCGGGCGGCCGCACCGCTGGAGGCCCGGATCGGACCTTCCGCTGTCGAGTCGGCCGGACGGGCTCGCCGTCGGGCAGCGGGCCTACGAAGGACGCGTGACGGTGTCGGCCACCACCTGCCGGGCAGCCGCAGCCCTACCAGCCTCGTCCGGCTGATCGGCCGTCAGGAACCGACGGCCACCCAGCTCGGCGCCTGCGCGACGCCTTCGTCGCACCGGTCGGCGCCGCGCCCCGCGCCCGGTAGCCGCAGGACCGCACGACGCGCCCCGGGAGGCCGCCTGCGGGCAGGCGGGGTGCGGCTGCGGCGCGGGCCAATGCCAGGGATGGCGTGCGGCGGGGCGGGTAGGCGCGGCCCGCACGCCGCCCAAGGAGGTGGACTGGTGACGGAACCGCTCACCCTCGCCCAGCAGTTGATCGCCGCGCACCTGGTCGCCGGCCGCCCGGTCCCCGGCGAGGAGATCGCGCTGCGGGCGGACCAGACCCTGTGCCAGGACGCGACCGGCACCCTGGTGATGCAGGAGCTCGAGGCGCTCGGGCTGGACCGGGTCCGCACCCGGCTCAGCGTCCAGTACGTCGACCACAACCTGCTCCAGGCGGACGCCCGCAACGCCGAGGACCACGTCTTCCTCCGGTCGGCCGCACAGCGCTTCGGGCTGTGGTACTGCGGCCCGGGCAACGGCGTCTCGCACCCGACCCACATGCAGCGCTTCGGCGTCCCCGGACAGAGCCTGCTCGGCTCCGACTCGCACACCTGCGCCGCCGGGGCGCTCGGCATGCTGGCGATCGGCACCGGCGGCCTCGACGTCGCCCTGGCGATGGCCGGCGAGCCGTTCCACCTGGCCATGCCGCGGATCTGGGGCATCCACCTGCACGGCCGGCTGCCCGACTGGGTCAGCGCCAAGGACGTGATCCTGGAACTGCTGCGCCGCCACGGCGTCACCGGCGCCCTGCACCGGATCCTGGAGTACCACGGGCCGGGCCTGGCCGAGCTGAGCACGTGGGACCGGCACGTCATCGCCAACATGGGCGCCGAACTCGGCGCCACCGCAAGCGTCTTCCCGGCCGACGACGCGGTGCGCGCGTTCCTGCGCGCGGAGGGCCGCGAGCAGGACTTCGTCCCGCTCGCGGCCGAGCCGGGGTCCCGCTACGACGACACCGAGGACGTCGACCTGTCCCGGTTGCAACCGCTGGTCGCCCGGCCGTCCTCCCCCGGTGACGTGGTGCCGGTCGCCGAGGCGGCCGGGGTGCCGCTGCGACAGGTCGTCCTCGGCTCCTCCGCCAACCCGGGGCCGCGCGACTTCGCCGTCGCCGCGGCCATGGTGCGCGGACGCCGCGTCGGCGACGCCGTCAGCTTCGACGTCAACCCCAGCTCCCGGGAGGTGTTCCAGGACCTGCTGCGCACCGGCGCGGTCTTCGACCTGGTCGCCGCCGGGGCCCGGATCCACCAGACGGGCTGCCTGGGCTGCATCGGCATGGGCCAGGCCCCGGCGGCGGGGACCCACTCGCTGCGCACCTTCCCGCGCAACTTCCCCGGCCGGTCCGGGACACCGGACGACTCGGTCTGGCTCTGCTCCCCGGAGACGGCCGCCGCGTCCGCCCTGACCGGCGTGCTCACCGACCCGCGCGCCTGGGCCCTTCGGGAGGGCGTCAACCCCCCGACCCTCGATCTGCCCAACCCCGCGTCCGTCAACCGGGACCAGTTCGAAGCCCCACCGCTCCCGGAGGCGGCGGGGCACATCGACCTGGTGCGCGGCCCCAACATCTCGCGTCTGCCCGAACTCGACCCACTGCCGGATGAGTTGAGCGGCCCGGTGCTGCTGGAGCTGGGCGACGACGTCTCCACCGACGAGATCTCCCCCGCCGGCGCACAGGCCCTCCCGTACCGGTCCAACCTGCCCCGGCTGGCCGAGTTCACCTTCACCCGGATCGATCCCGACTATCCGGCCGAGGCCCGGGACGCCGGACCGCACTTCGTCGTCGCCGGGCACAACTACGGCCAGGGCTCCTCCCGCGAGCACGCGGCCATCACCCCGCGACTGCTCGGCCTGCGCGCTGTCCTGGCCCTGTCCTTCGCCCGCATCCACGAGCAGAACCTGGCCAACTTCGGGGTGCTGCCGCTGCGTCTGGCCGACCCGGGTGACCGCGACCGGATCGACGAGGGCGACCGGCTCACCCTCTCCGGCCTGCACGCCGCCCTGGCCCCGGACGCACCCGCGCAGTTGACGGTTCACAACACCACCAAGGGCGAGGACTACGAGGCAACCCACCGCCTCAGCCCACGCCAGCGCGCCCACGTCCTCGCCGGCGGCGCCATACCCGCCCTTTCCGCGCACGGCTCGTGACCGGGCCGCCCACTGAGGTGCACAGCCTCGCCGCCGTCGTCCTGGGGCATCGCGCTGCTACCCGGGTGCGGTGGCGGGCTGCACGCTGATGACCACGGATTTGGTGGTGGGGGTGTTGCTCGTCTCGGCGGTGGAGTCGAGCGGGACCAGAAGATTGGCCTCGGGAAAGTAGGTCGCGGCGCAGCCGCGCGGCACCGGGTAGGGGACGACGCGGAAGTCCCGGGCGCGGCGTTCCCGGTCGGGGTAGTGGCTGACGAGGTCGACCAGGTCGCCTGCGCTCACCGCGAGGGTCTTCATGTCGTCCTCGTTGAGGAACACGACGCGGCGTCCGCCCTCGATGCCGCGGTAGCGGTCGTCCAGGCCGTAGACGGTGGTGTTGAACTGGTCGTGGGAGCGGACCGTGGTGAGCAGCAGGTGGCCGTCGGGCACCCGCACGGCGGTGACCGCGTTGACGGTGAAGCGGGCCTTGCCGGTCGCCGTGGGAAAGGTGCGGGAGTCGCGCGGGCCGCGCGGGAGCATGAACCCGCCGGGCTGGGCGACGCGTTCCTCGAAGGCGTGGAAACCGGGGACGACATGCTCGATGTGGCGGCGGATCACCCGGTAGTCGCGGCCCATCCGTTCCCATCCCATGGCGTCGCCGAACAGCTCCCTCCCGAGGGCGGTGACGATGGAGACCTCGCTGCGCAGCTGCGGGGATCCGGGCGCCAGGCGGCCGTGGGAGGCGTGGACCATGGCCATCGAGTCCTCGACGGTGACGAACTGCTCGACGCCTGCCTGGATGTCGCGTTCGGTGCGGCCCAGGCAGGGCAGCAGCAGGGCCTCGGCGCCGTGGCACAGGTGGGAGCGGTTGAGCTTGGTGGCCACGTGCACCGTCAGCGCGCAGTTCGCCAGAGCCTTCTCGGTGACGGTGGTGTCCGGGGTGGCGGCCGCGAAGTTGCCGCCGAGGGCGAAGAAGACGTCCACCTTGCCGTCGCGCATGGCCCGGATCGACTCCACGGTGTCCCAGCCGTGGTCCCGGGGCGGATCGAAGCCGAACTCCGCGCGCAGGGCGTCGAGGAAGGAGTCGGGCATCTTCTCCCAGATGCCCATCGTGCGGTCGCCCTGGACGTTGCTGTGTCCGCGGATCGGCGCGGGCCCGGCACCTGGTCGGCCGATGTTGCCGCGCAGCAGCAGGAAGTTGACGATCTCTCGGATGGTGGGGACGGCGTTGTGGTGCTGGGTCAGTCCCATGGCCCAGCAGACCACGACAGAGTCGGCGGCCATGACGTCCGCGGCGGTGTACTCGACCGCCCGGCGGCCGAGGCCGGTCAACTCCTGGACCCGCTCCCAGTCCAGGGCCTGCCAGGCCGCGGCGGCCTGTTCGAATCCGTCGCAGTAGCGGTCGATGAAGTCGTGGTCGAGGACGGTCCCGGGGGCGGTCTCCTCGGCGGCGAGCAACGCCTTGTTCAGGCCGGCGAAGAGGGCCAGGTCGCCGTTGACCCGCACCGGGAGGTAGCGGTCGGCCAGTTGGGTGCCCGGACCGGCCAGGCCGCGCAGCGTCTGCGGGTTGCGGAAGCGACCGAAGCCCGCCTCGGGCAGCGGATTCACCGCGATGATCTTCGCGCCGCGCCGCTTGGCCTGCTCCAAGGCGGTCAGCATCCGGGGGTGGCAGGTCCCCGGGTTCTGGCCCACGATCATGATCAGCTGGGCGTGGTCGGTGATGTCCTGCAGCGAGACCGTGCCCTTGCCCACGCCGATCGTCTCGGTCAGCGCGGCGCCACTGGACTCGTGGCACATGTTGGAACAGTCCGGCAGGTTGTTGGTGCCCAGCCGCCGGGCGAGGAGCTGGTAGACGAACGCAGCCTCGTTGCTGGTGCGGCCGCTGGTGTAGAACACGGCCCGGTTCGGGTCGGGCAGGGCACGCAGCCGGTCGGCCACCAGCCGCAGGGCGTCGTCCCAGGCGATCGGCAGGTAGCGGTCCCCACCCGGGGGCAGGTGCATCGGCTCGCTGAGCCTGCCCTGCGCCTCCAGCCAGTGGCCGTCGCGCCCACGCAGGTCGGCGATCGTGTGCTGGGCGAAGAACGAGGCGTCGACCCGTTTGCGGGTGGCCTCCCAGGCGACCGCCTTGGCGCCGTTCTCGCAGAACTCGGCGTGCTTGCGATGCCCGGGCTCGGGATCGCCCCAGGCGCAGCTGGGGCAGTCGAAGCCGTCGACCTGATTGAGGGCGAGCAGGGTCCGCACACCACGCACCGTGCCGGTCTCGGCCTGCACGTACGTGAGGGTCTCGGTGATGCCGTGAACCCCGACGCTCGCCTGCTTCGGTCCAGTGGCGCGCGGTTCGCCGGGTCGGTCTGCCATGTGCTGTCGCTCCTCACACGCGCCGGTGGCAACCGCGCGTGAAGTCCACCGTGACCGTGTCTGCTGGGTACCTTTGCCTGACCTGCTTGCAGGTGTTCGCCGAGCAGGCACCCAGCCCGGTACATGGCGGCTCTGGCCTTCTCGGCCTACGGCACCCACGGGTTCGCGATCGCCGCCTGGTGTCGCATCGCCTCGGGCCCCCGGTCCCCCCGGTCCCCTCGGGCGCGGAGGGGCCGAGACGAACCATTTGGCTGATACAAGTGTTCCCTTGCTCAGCTGCCCGGGGGACGCTCGGGCAAACCTCCAGGCAACCCACGCCCACCGCATCGCGAGCAAGGAACTCCCTCTCCTGAATCCCTGTGAGCCCACCCGGAACGCGGGGGTCAGGCTTCGCGGGCGATGGCGAGCGCGAGGGCCTGCAGGCCGGCGCGGGCGCGGTCCCGGCCTCGCCACGCGGGGCCGGGCGGGCTTGGTGCTGGACCTGCCCGCTGCAGACGTCGTGCTGCACGGGGTCGACTCCTGACGGCTGTTCAGGTGATCGTTGCGCGGGCTTTCCTCGGCTGCGGCTACACACAGGGGGTGACCGCTACCGCCTCAGCGGGTCGGTGCGGGGGCCTCCCGGACCACCTGGTGGGCGGGCTTGTCGTCGCGCAGGCCCAGGAATCGGGGATGGCGCAGCATGCCGTCGCGGGTCCATTCGGTGAAGCCGATCTGTGCCACGAGTTCGGGTCGCACCCAGTGGGCGCGGGCCTCACGTACCCGTGCGTCGAAGGGTGAGCCGGACTGCTCGATACCGTCGAGGCGGGTCCGCAGCGAACGCAGCGTCGCGGTGCTGTAGCCGGTTCCGACCTTGCCGGCATAGCACAGCCGGCCGTGCTGGTAGTAGCCGATCAGCAGGGCGCCGAACCCGACGCGGCTGCCCGCGGGTTCGGTGAAGCCGCCGATGACGAACTCCTGTCCGCCGGAGCACTTGAGCTTGAGCCAGTCGGTGGAACGGCCGTACTGATAACGGGAGTTGGCGCGTTTGGCGATCAGGCCCTCCCAGCCTCGGGCGCAGGCGTCGTCGAGGAGCTCGTGCCCGTCGCGGCGTCGGTGGGCAGTGAATCGCAGCGGGTCGCGGAAGCTCAGCGCGTCGCGCAGCAGCGACTTGCGGACCGTCAGGTCGAGTGCGGTGGTGTCCTGGCCGTCCAGGCGCAGCAGGTCGAACAGGTAGTAGGTGACGGCCACCCCGCTGGCGCGCGCCGCCTTTGGATCGGTGAGCCCGAGACGCTGCTGCAGCAGCGCGAAGTCGGTGCGGCCGTCCCGCAGCGCCACCATCTCGCCGTCGACCGCGAAGTCCGCGCAGTGCTGTGCCTGCAAGGCGTCCACGACTTCCGGGTACGTGCCGTTCAGGGACTTGCCGCCGCGGGAGAGCAGCCTGACCCCACCTCCGCCGGTGCGCAGGGCCAGCACGCGGACGCCGTCGAGCTTGCGCTCGAAGAGCCAGTCGGTGTCGAAGTCCCGCCGAGAGCTGAGCGTGGCCAGCATCGGAGTGGGAGGACCCGGCCTGGCTGGCCGCACCAGTGCCCGCTGCCGCGGCGGCAACCGCTCCAGCAGGCCCCTTCCCGATCCAGCGCCGCCCACCGCACCTCCTCAGTCGACCAGGGCCCGCGTCTGCTCGTTGACGATGACCACCGGGTAGCGGGCACTGTGCACGCACCGCTGCCCCGCCGACCCGAGCACGCACTCGGCCAGCGGGCCGTGGCCCCGGGCGCCGACCACGACCAACTCGGCCCCTTCGGCGGCCTTCAGCAGCACGTCCTCCGGTTGCCCGTGCCCCACCTGCCGTCGTACCTCCACGTCGGCGCACATGTCCTCGAACAGCCGAGCGACGCAGTCCGCGAGTGCGCCGGGGGGGCGGTCTTCGGCGCCCTCATCCGGGTCGGCCAGCGCCCAGCCGATCACCGGCTGCATCTCCCGTGCCGCGACCGGCTCGACCCGCGCCCCGGTCAGCCGCGCCTGCCGCAGCGCCCAGCGCAACGCCTGGGGGGACGACGTCGAACCGTCCACACCGACGACGATCCGGTGCACGTCCCCTGCCGCGGTCATGGTCCGCGCCTGCCCGGCTCGTCGCCGCTCATACCGGCACAGCGCCCTCAAGCTCGCCGGCCTTCGAAGTCGCGGGACTGCTGCAGCTGCCCGCTCCCTTCGGGCGGCCCTGGCCCATGTACCGGCGCCGGCACCCGCGCGTCGGGGCCTGCACAGGACTGGCCAAGGGCCGCGGCGGCCGTGCCGGGTCATTCCGGCCGCCGCCGCGGGCAGGCCCGTGCAGGCCCAGGAAACGGAAGACGCCATAGCGCTCCGGCGTTGTACCGGCTACCCGCGCTCCCGCGGCGTGGGCTCGCTGACGACGACCCGCAGCCGCCACATGCCGCTGCCCGGCCCGAAGCGGGCTCCCGCGTAGGACGCGATCGACCTCAGCTCGGCCACCCCGGGGCTGGTGGCGCGCACCAGCGCGCGCAGCGTGCCGTCCAGAGTGTGCTCCTCCACCAGGACGACGGGCCCGTCGGCGCCGGTGAGCGGCAGCCAGCTGTGGGCCGGACTGCCGTGCAGGACCAGCGTGACCTCGTCACCCACGGCCAGTTGCAAGGGGTCCGGCAGCGGCTCCCCCTCCCGGAAGGTGAGCTGTATCCGGCGCGCATCGATGTCGCTCATGCCCCCACGCTAGGAGCCCCGACGGGACGCTGCAGGCCGGGCCACGTCGTCGCCCGATGCCGGTCAGGCGAGGTGGACCAGCGGTCCGGTGACGGTGAGGCCGAGCTGAGCCGGTCCGGCTGCCGGACACGGGCGCAGTGGGTGGGCGCGGCGGGACCTGGACGAGCGGCACAAGGCCGTCACTGGGCCCGCGAAAACGGTAGCCGCGGGCCAACGAACGGACGAACTCCCGCGCCGGATCACTGGTGTTCGCGCACATCGGCCGCCCCAGTCTCCGAGCCCTCGACGCGGGCCTGACACCACCGTTCGGCGAGTGGGGACACCAGGGCCGCAGCTACCGTCCCTCAGCCGGCGCCTTCGCCCGCGGCCCCGGCTGAGGAGCACGGCCCCACCACCGGGCCGCCCAGGTGCGCGAGGGGGCGAACCGGAGGGAAGCGCGCAGACGCAACACCGTGAACCGGTGGCGGCGCGACCGACGCGCGCACGCCCGGCTGCGCCGTCGGCAGCACACCGGCACCGAGCCCGCCACCGGTGCGGTCGGCCTGGCCGCCCGCTCCGCCCTGGCCTGCCTGAACGCGGTGATCTCCTGGCCGCGGCCGGCTGTTCGCCTACCTCGCCGTCGGCGGCAACGGCTCCCGACCCGCGACCGCCGTCGCCCCGGCTGCCCTCCGCTTCGGGGGAACCGTGCTCTGCCTGCTCGACGCGCGGGTCATCCGCGACCGCCGGCAGCAAAAGGCCCTGGGACCGCCGCCCACCAGGGCGTCGGCCTCGCCACTGCCGGCTGGCCGCCGCACCGGCCGGGGCTCTGTCTGAGAGCGGCGGTCACGGGTACACGCACCGCGCAGGATCGTCGTCTCGCCACCGGGAGGTTGCGGTGACCTCGCCACCCCGCGATCCCGTCCCCCCGACACCGACACCGGTTCCCGGACCGGGACCTGGACCCGGGCCGCTGCCCGGCCCTGTCCCGGGGCCCGGCGGCCCCGACCCGGTGCCGCCCGCCCCGCCGCAGCCGGAACCCGATCCCCAACCGGAGCCCACCCCCGGACCGGACCCCTACCCTGCGCCCGGACCGCACCCGGGCCCCGTGCCCGCCCCCGAGCCGGTCACCCGCCGGTGACCTGCGCATCGGAAGGAAGCCCCGCATGCCTGAGAAAGTCCGCGACGTGATGACCACGCGTCTGGTCACCGTCAGCACCACCACCGCCCTGACCGAGGCCGCCCGCCAGATGCGCGACCAGGGCATCGGCGATCTCATCGTCACCGACGACAGCGGCCGCCTCTTCGGCCTGGTCACCGACCGCGACCTGGTCGTCCGCGCGACCGCGGAGGGCCGCGACCCCGACCACACGGAGACCGGCCAGATCTGCAGCCGGAACCTGACCACCGTCACCCCTGACGACGACGTCGACCGCGCGGTCGCGCTCATGCGCGACCGAGCCGTACGGCGCCTTCCGGTGGTGGAGGACGGCCGCCCGGTCGGCATCGTCTCCCTCGGCGACCTCGCCCTCGACCGCGACCGCCAGTCCGCCCTCGCGGACATCAGCGCCGCACCCGCCAACAGCTGAAGCACAACTCACCGGCCAGCCGGCCACGTTCACCGGGTCGTTGTTCCCCCGGTGACCGTTCCTGCGTGCCCACGGATCTGCGAGCCTGCAGCCTGTGCAGCTCGGCAGCGCAGGCATCTCGGCCTCTCACGCCCGGCCGGCCCCGACTCGGACCTCTCCGTGAAGGTCACCCGCTGACCGACTCCCCGCCTCCGCGCGGGGCGGCCGGTGGCAGCTCGGCGACGGTCAGGTGGCCAGCCAGATCAGATCGGTCACCCGCAGCTCGGCCGCGTCCGGGACCGGCAGGTAGTACAGCAGAACCGGTTCCCGGTACACGTCCACCGCGTACCGTCCGTCCGTCAGACGAGTGCCGGGAAGCGGCCTGTCGGCAGCTGCCGCCGCGGCCACCTCGATGGCCAGGGCACGGGCGAACAACACGATGGCGTCGTGGAGTCGCTGCCCGGCGGCCTTCTCGATGTCGATGAGCGTCTGAGCGGCCCTGACGTCCAGGCCTACGCTCCACCCCCGTGACAAGGTGCAGGTCACTCCTCGCCGACGAGCTTGGGCTCCGGCAGCGGCACGAGATTGATGCCCTGACGGGCGTCCGCCAGGCGGATCTCCGCTCCGGGGACCTTGGCCAGCATCAGTTCGTACCAGCGCGCCAGCACCATCTGCTCGACCTGGTCCACCGGCGCGGCCAGCACCTGCTCGAGGAACCTCGCACGCTCGCCGCTGTCCGGGATCGCCTCGCGAACGGCATCGATGGTGCGGGGGAAAGCGTGGACTCGCAGATCCGCGGGCTGCTCAGTGGGCTGCGCGCTCATGTGGGCCACTCTCCTTGACGACGCTGCACCGCCCACCGTACCGGCTCCAGCCGCCCCCAGGGCAGGGAGCGTCTCGGACGGACCAGATGTCCGCCGGCTCGTGGAAGCGGCGACGGCAGCCCGACCGGCTCCGGTGCCGGGACAGCCGACTCAGTCGACGTCGGGCAGCGGGCGGTGGGCGACCTCGTGGGCGTCCTCCGGGGCGAGGCCCAGCATCCGCAGCAGCATCTCGGCCAGGTTGGACGCGGCCTCGTCGCCGTCGAGTTCCGGGCGGACGAAACGCTGCTCGACCAGTGCCAGCAGCGAGCCCCCGAGGGCCACCAGGGCGCTGGCAGGGTCGGAGATGGTGAACCGGCCGGAGGTGATGCCGGTTTCCAGATCGCGCGCGGCGCGCGGGGCCAGACCCGAGTCGGAGTAGATGTGGCCGAGGCCGCGGTAGCGGAGCACCTGCATCAGTTCGGGCCGGGTGACGGCCAGGCGGGCGCTGAGCCGGAAGCCCGCGGCGACGAGTTCCGCCGGGTCGTCGACGCCTTCCAGATGCCGGTCGAAGGTCTGGCCGAGCTCCTCCAGGGCGTCCTGTACGGCGGCGTCGAACAGTTCCGCCTTGGAGTCGAAGTGGTTGTAGAAGGAGCCGAAGCCGACATCCGCGCGTTCCGCGATCGTCTGGATGCTGACGTTCGTGTCGCCGGCCTCGGCCAGTATCTGCCGGGCGGCCCGGATGAGCGCCTGACGGGTCTCGGCACGACGCCGTTCGAATCGGTTCTGGGGCGGGGCTGACGTCGACATGCGGCGAAGTCTAGCAACGTCCTCCACATTGCCACAGTTCTGATGAGCCCATCAGTACATCACTGATGAAGCCATCAGCTACCCAGGGGGGGTGGCTATTGACGATCGAAGGCTCAGAGATGATGATTTCCTCATTACAGCAATGTTGCCTGGAGGACACCATGTCCGAAACCCCCGTCGACGCTGCCCGCCCCACCGCTCTGCGGACGGCCCATCAGGACCTCCACAGCGAGCAAGGGGCCCTGCGCGGCGAGCACCCCGGCAGGTCGCGGAACCCCGTGATCAAGGTGGCCGACCTCGCCTGGCTGGAGTTCCAGAAGCCCGACCTGGACCGGGCCGAGGTCTTCGCCCGCGACTTCGGCTTCGCCGTCGCCGCCCGCACCGAGCGCGAGCTGTGGCTGCGGGGCACCTTCGCGGGCTCTCCCTGCATGGTCATCCGCAAGGGCCGCTCCCCCCGCTTCATCGGCCCGGCGTTCCGCGCGGCCGAGCGTGCCGACCTGGACCGGCTCGCCCGCGCCGTCGGCTCCGCCGTGCAGGACGCGGACGTGCCGGGCGGCGGCCGGACCGTCGACCTGCTCGACCCCTCGGGCCTGCCGGTGCGCGTCGTGCACTGCGGCGAGGAGCTGCCGGCCCTGCCCGAACAGCGGCCGCTGCTGCTCAACTTCGGCACCGACCACCGCCGGACCAACGCCACGCAGCGGCCGCCGCGGGAGCCGTCCCGGATCCAGCGGCTGGGCCACGTGGTACTGGAGACCCGCGTGTTCGCCCGGGCGCTGGACTGGTACCTGGACACCCTCGGCATGATCGTCTCCGACTTCCTCTTCCTGGACGGCCAGCGCGACCGCGGCCCGACGATGGCCTTCATCCGCTGCGACCAGGGCAGCGTGGCCGTGGACCACCACACGCTGGCCATGCACCTGGGCCCCGGCAACGACTACGTCCACTCCGCCTACCAGGTCACCGACCTGGACGCGATCGCCGCCGGCGGCGAGTACCTCAAGGAGCGCGGCTACCAGCGCAGTTGGGGCATCGGACGGCACATCCAGGGCAGCCAGCTGTTCGACTACTGGCGCGATCCGGACCGCTTCATGCTGGAGCACTTCTCCGACGGCGACCTGTTCTCCTGCGACGTCGAGCCCGGCTGGGCGCCCATGTCCACCTCCGGGCTCGCGCAGTGGGGTCCGCCCGCCACCCGCGACTTCCTGGGCGCCAGTCCCTCCCCGCAGCGCATCCGCGACGTCTTCCAGGCCCTGCGCGGCGACAACGAGATGGACCCGGCGCGCCTCCTCGGCCTGCTCAAGGCCGCCAACTCCTGACTCCCCCAACCAACTCCACACAAAGGCCACCGACATGAGCACCAACGTCCTGCGCACATCCGAAGGCTGGTGGGTCGTCCGCGGCGGCCGCGCCGTCCCGGTCGACACCAAGGCCATGACCACCGCCGAACTGCTCGCCGACCGCGCCGCCGTCGCGGCGGCCGCCGCCTCCGGCGAGGCCGGCACCCCCGTCGCCGACCTGGTGGCCCTCTCCCCCGTCACCACGCCCTGCCGGGTCGTCGCCCAGATGGTCAACTACCGCAGCCACGCCCGTGATTCGGGCTTCACCGGCGACATCCCGCCCACCTTCTTCCGCAAGGCTTCCGGCTCGGTCAGTGGGCCCAACGACAGCATCGTCCGACCCTCGCACGTGCGCTTCCTCGACTACGAGATCGAGCTCGGCCTGGTCCTGGGCGCCCCGCTGCCGGTCGGCACCGTCGTCGAGGAACGCGACCTGTCCGCATACGTCGCCGGGCTCGTGGTCACCAACGACGTCAGCGCACGCGACGTCCAGCTGACCAAGACGCAGTTCTACGAGAGCAAGTCCTACCCCACCTTCACCCCGACCGGCCCCTACCTCACCCTGCTGGAGCCGGAGGACTTCGCCCATTTCCTGGACCTGCGGCTGCGGTTGTCGGTCAACGGCGAGCTGCGTCAGGACCGCACCCTCGCCGACATGATCGTCCGCCCGGCGCAGGCGCTGACGCTGCTCGCGCGCTTCCAGACCCTCGACCCGGGCGACCTGCTGCTGACCGGCACCCCGGGAGGCACCGCCCTCAAGGCTCCGCCGAAGGCCGTCGAGAAGATCGGCGCTCTGCTGCCCCCCGCGGCCAAGTGGAAGGCGTTCTTCAAGAGCCAGGAGAAGAACCCCCACTACCTGCGCCAGGGCGACATCGTGACCGCGTCCATCGCCACGGCGGACCGGCGCCTCGACCTCGGCGAGCAGCGAACCTCCGTCACCGACGCGAACTGACCGACGCGTCGGCGCCGACGCGAACCAGAACCGAATCGAGCCGCACATGACCGCCCAGCACGTTCCCGTGGTGATCGTCGGAGCCGGACCCGTGGGCGTCACCGCCGCCCTCCTGCTGGCCCGGCGTGGCGTGAGGAGCGTCCTCCTCGAACGCCACCAGGACGTCTACCCACTGCCCCGCGCCGTCGCCACCGACGACGAGGTGTGCCGCATCCTCCAAGCCGCCGGGGTCCACGAGGAGTTCACCGCCATCGCCCGCCCCGCCCGGGGGCTCCGGCTGCTGGACTCCCGGCACCGGACCATGGCCGAGTTCTCCCGCACCGAGCAGGGCCTGCACGGCTTCCCGCAGACCAGCATGTTCGACCAGCCCGGGCTGGAGCGGGTCCTGCGCGACGCCCTGGCCCGCACCCCGCAGTGCGACCTGCGCGGCGGGGCCGAGGTCACCGGGGTCGAGCAGGACGGGACCGGACCGGTCCGGGTCACCTACCGCGACGAGGATGGCGAGCACCTGCTGCGGGCCGACGCCGTGCTCGGCTGCGACGGCGCCAACAGCCTCACCCGCGAGGCCGTCGGCGCCACCTGGGAGGACCTGCGCTTCGAGGAGCGGTGGACGGTCATCGACGTCCGCACCAGCCTCCCCGTGCGCTGCTGGGAGGGCGTCGACCAGGTCTGCGACCCGCAGCGCCCGGCCACCTTCATGCGGATCGGGGACGACCGCTACCGCTGGGAGTTCCGGCTCCCGGACGGCGCGGAGCTCGACCGCGCGCGGCTGCGGGAGCTGCTCGCGCCCTGGGTCGTCCTCGCGCACGACGCCGACTTCGAGGTGGTACGGCAGGCCGCGTACACCTTCCGGGCGCGCATCGCCGACCGCTGGCGCGCGGGTCGGATCTTCCTCCTGGGCGATGCGGCCCACCTCACGCCGCCGTTCATCGGACAGGGCCTGTGCGCGGGCATGCGGGACGCCTACAACCTCAGCTGGAAGCTGGCCCGGGTGCTGCAACAGGGCGCGGACGAGCGGCTGTTGGACACCTACGAGAGCGAGCGCAAACCGCACGCCCGCCACGTCATACGGATGGCGGTCGCCATGGGATGGGCCATGACCGGCGGCCAGGACGGCGCCGCCGCCGTGCGCCGGGGCCTGCTGGGCGCCGCTGTCCGCATACCCGGTCTGACCACCGCGGTCAGTCGGGACCTCAGCCCCGCCCTGACCGCCGGGCCGCTCGTCCCGCGACGCCCCGGCGGAGCGGGTCGCGGTCTGGTCGGCCGCTTCTGCCCGCAGCCGTGGGTGGCCGGGCCGGGAGGCCGCACCCGCTTCGACGACCTGCTCGGCGACTCCTTCGCCGTGCTGACCGTGGTTCCGCTGCCGCCCACGGTGCAGGCGGTCGCCGCCGCCCTCGGCGCCCGGACCGTCACCGTGTCCGACTTCGGGGACGGCGGCCTGCTGGCCGCCTGGATGCGCGCCAAGCGCGCGGACGCCGTGCTGCTGCGGCCGGACCGGGTCGTGCTGGACGTCGTCCCGCGCGGCGGCGGCGACTTCGCGGCCAGGGCCGCCTGGGGGTCCCTGCTGCACACCACACGTATCCCCTCACCCTCCCAACCAGCAGCCGCTGAGAGCCTGTTGAGGAGCATCGCACGATGACATCGCCGTACCCGGACCCGTTCTCCACGCCCGATCCGCAGACCGCGGCGGCCAGCCGGATCGTGGACTTCGCCGCCTGGGCGGCCCAGCACCGGGGGGTGAGCGCCGGCTCCGACTACGCCGCCCTGCACCGCTGGTCGGTCACCGACCTCGAAGGTTTCTGGAGCGCGATCTGGGAGTACTTCCAGGTCGACGCGGACACTCCGTACGAGCAGGTCCTGGCCGCGGAGACCATGCCGGGCGCCCGCTGGTTCCCCGGCGCCACCCTCAACTACGCCCACCACGCGCTGCG
Organism: Streptacidiphilus monticola; assembly: GCF_042658505.1. Lineage (NCBI taxonomy): Bacteria > Bacillati > Actinomycetota > Actinomycetes > Kitasatosporales > Streptomycetaceae > Streptacidiphilus > Streptacidiphilus monticola. Next base: position 34,585 of record NZ_JBHSQJ010000122.1, read on the forward strand.
CAAGCTCGCGGACGACGACGTGGCCGTCCTCGCCCTCGACGAGACCGGGGCCGGGTACGAGGTGACCGGCGGGCAACTGCGCTCCCAGGTCGCCTCCGTGGCCGCGACCCTGCGCGACCTGGGCGTGGCGGCGGGCGACCGGGTGGTCGGCTACCTGCCGAACACCCCGCACGCGATCGTCGCCTTCCTGGCGGCCGCGAGCCTGGGCGCGGTGTGGTCGGTGTGCGGGCAGGACTACGCCCCCAAGGCCGCCGCCGACCGCTTCGCCCAGCTGGAACCGACCGTCCTGTTCGCCGCCGACGGCTACCTCTTCAACGGCACGGTCCACGACCGCCGCGAGGCCGCCCTCGAACTCGCCCGTGCCCTGCCGACGTTGAAGGCGACCGTGCTGGTGGACCACGTACGGCTCCCCCGGCTGGAGGCGGCCTACCCGTCCCAGGCCGTGTCCTGGGCCGCGGCGGCCGGCCGGTCCGAGCAACTCACCTGCGTCCCGCTGCCGTTCGACCACCCCTTGTGGGTCGTCTTCTCCTCCGGCACCACCGGCCTGCCCAAGGGCATCGTCCACGGCCACGGCGGGGTGCTGCTGGAGCACCTGAAGACCCTGGGCCTGCACTCGGACCTCCGCCCCGGCGACCGCCTGCTGTGGTACACCACCACCCACTGGATGATGTGGAACCTGGTCGCCTCCACGCTGCTGACCGGCGCCGCCACCTGTACCTACGACGGCAGCCCGGCGCCCTTCGCCAAGCCCGACGTGCTGTGGGAGCTGGCCGCCCGCCACCGGGTCACGCTGTTCGGCACCAGCCCCCAGTACCTGCTCGGGATGGCCAAGTTCGGCATCGACCCCTCGGTCCACGACCTCTCGTCCGTCCGCGTGGTCGGCTGCACCGGCTCCGCCGTGCCCGCCTCCGCCTACCCCTGGGTGCGCGACCACGTCGGCGGGCACGCCGTGCTGGCCTCCACCAGCGGCGGCACCGACATCGTCTCCGGCTTCGCCGGCAGCGCCCCCACCACGCCCGTCTGGGCCGGCGAGCTGTCCGCGCCCAACCTGGGCGTGGCGCTGGCCGCGTACGACGCCGAGGGCCGCCCGGTCACCGACGAGGTCGGCGAACTGGTCGTCACCCGGCCCATGCCCTCGATGCCGCTGCACTTCTGGAACGACCCCGACGGCAGCCGCTACCGCGAGGCCTACTTCTCCACCTACCCCGGGGTGTGGCGCCACGGCGACTGGATCACCCACACCTCCCACGGCTCGGTCATCGTCCACGGCCGCTCCGACTCCACACTCAACCGCAACGGCGTCCGCCTCGGCAGCGCCGACATCCACGACGCGGTGGAGCGCCTCCCGGAGATCACCGAAGCCCTGGTCATCGGCGCGGAGGAACCGGACGGCGGCTACTGGATGCCCCTGTTCGTCGTCCCCGCACCGGGGGTGACGCTGGATCAGGCGCTGCGCGAGAAGATCAAGGAGGCGATCCGGGCCGAGGCCTCGCCCCGCCACGTCCCCGACGAGATCCTCGAAGTCCCGGCGATCCCCCACACGCGCACCGGCAAGAAGCTGGAGGTGCCGGTGAAGCGGCTGCTCCAGGGAGCCCCCGCCGAGCAGGTGGTCAACCCGACCACCGTGGACGCGCCCGAACTCCTCGACTACTACGCCACTCTGGGAGCCGAGCGCCGCAGCCGCGCACGCGGCTGACCCGAGGTACGCTCCTCGGCCCGAATCCCTCGCCGCCGCCCGGCCGACCATTCCGCCCTGACTGGGACGGTCGGGGGCGGCGAGTGCCTCAGGGGTCCGGCGACCGCCAGGTC
>NZ_JBHSQJ010000122.1:36398-79169 GCF_042658505.1 Streptacidiphilus monticola
CCCCTGAGGCGTATCCGTGGGAGAGCGCAGAAGCCGGAGGGCAACCCCGAGGTGATCCACGGGGTGGCCCTCCGGCTCCGGTGCGGGCAGGGGACTTGGGCGCAGGGCCCGGGCAGGGGCTCAGGCAGGCAGCTCCTTGATGTCGGACGGCTCCTGCGGCTCGACCCCGTTGAGGCGGTGGCGGAACTCGCTGGAGCTGGGGTAGGCGGCCCGCCGCGAGCGCATGATCGAGCCCAGCGGCCGGTGGGCCTCCAGCGCGTGCCACGGGCTGAAGGACAGCACGTCGTCGGCGTAGCGGCGGCGGGCGTCGCTGTACGCGTCCTGGGCGGGCAGGTGCAGGGTGGCGACGACCTGATGGGGTGACAGGTCCTCCGGCCACAGGACCGACGCGTCCTCCACGGGCATCCGCTCCTCGTCGACGCACAGTTGGGCCCGGAGGTCGTACTCGGCGCCCTCGTGGGCGAAGAAGTCGACGACGAGGTCGCGCAGGGCCGACTCGCCGGCCTTCCTGGGGACGGGCCGGCCGGTGAGGGCTTGGACGTTCGCCGAGCGGGGGGCGGCCGAGATCTTGGCCACGTACTCGCCGTAGCGGAGCGCGGCCATGGAGTGGAAGGTCTCGCCGAGGATGTGGTGGTTGGCTGCGGCCAGGGTCTCCACGGCCGGTGGGAGCGGACGTCCCACCCGGGTGAGGGCCTTGGCGGCGGCGCGGGCCGCCAGCCCGGTCAGCTGCACCTGCTGGTCGCTCTGGCGGGGTTGCTTCTCCAGCAGCCCCTGCAGCTTGGCCTATGCGGCGATGTCGCCGAACGGCAGGGTCGGGTGGTTGACCAGCAGGAAGTCCTGCGTCGTGAAGCCGTCGTCCAGCGCGCGCGGGCCGGGCGCGCCGATGACCTTGATCGCCATGCCGCGCTGGACGGCCACCTGGTCGGAGCGCAGGTCTCCCGGCGCGGAGGAGAACCTGACGATCACCGGGTACACGGCCGGCTCGGCGAACAGGCCCTGGGCGAGGGGGCCGGGAAGATCCGGCCGGACGTGCAGCTCTCCGGCGAGGACGCCGTGGCTCTTGGCGTGGGCGTCGCGCAGGCCGTGCCGGTGCTTGTCGGCGACCTGCTGGTTGGCCTTGCCCATGGCCGCGACGACCTGGCGGACCAGTTCGTCCTCGTCCGGGAAGGGGTGTTCGAGATCGGGGCGGTAGCGGACGTACGACGGGGTGGGGCTCATGGGGGCTCCCGCGGGGTGTGGGGGTCAGTGGGCGCTGCCGAGCCAGCGGATGGCGGAGAGGCTGGGCATGAAGAAGTACTCGCCGCCGAGCAGGGTGTTGAAGGACTGGATGTTCTGCACCCGCCGCGGCGGGGTGCCGGGCACGGTGAAGTAGGCGCCCTTGTCCTGGAGCGAGATCATCGGGTCCTTCTCCTTGCCCAGGCCCATGAAGTTGCCGGAGCTGACCCATTCGCTCTGCAGGAACTCGACGTTGTCGATGGCCCGGGCGCCGAGGGCGATGAAGTCCAGGCCGCGCGCCTGGCCGTCGTCCTTGAGGCGGTCCGGGGGCAGCGGGGTGCCGTAGGAGGTGCCGCGCCGGATGATCCGGCGGATGTTGACGTCGGTGAGGACCGTCAGCTTCGTGTCGCGCGGGTTCATCCGGCGGATGTGCGAACCCAGCGGTGTGCGCAGTCCGCGCGGGTCGGCGGAGTAGTCGAAGTCGTTGATCCGGCGGGGGTCTTCCCCGATCGCCGGGTTGTCGCGGTCCGGGGCCAGGGCCAGGGGTGCGCCGCTGCGCCAGCGGCCCACCAACTTGGCGGCCAGCAGCTCGCGTTCGGCCTCGGTGGAGGCGTTGTCGTGCAGCCACTTGTTGAAGGCGGCGACGTGGGAGTGGTACTTGCGGAAGACGACGTAGGTGCCGTTGCGGCCGAGGACGTCGGGAGCGGGGACGGGCAGCGGGACGCCCGTCTCGCTCGGGTGGCCGAGCACGAACTCGCCGGCCTTGATCGGCCTGCCGTCGCCGGGCAGCGGCTCGGCGCCGCTGCCCTCGACGACGGGCTGGCTGAACCCGTCCCGGTAGCCGAACACGTTGAAGCCGTCGGCGGCGAAGTCCTGGTGGGACAGCAGGTTCACGCCGGAGACGGTCTTCAACTCCTGCTCGTATCCCGCGACTTCGGCCTGCCAGTCGTCCTTGTTGTCGGCGTAGACGCTGACGGCGACGTGCACGCGCGGCGTGCCGAACGGGAACTCCCAGCGCTCCGGCGCGTTCGGGCCGGTGTCCCGCAACCGCTCGGCCCGGGCGGCCATCCCGGCACGGAAGTTGGCCGGGAAGGAGGCCAAGGAGGCCTCCGGCAGGCCCAGGGCCACCAGCCCCTGGTAGCTCAGGGCGAGCGCGAGCCAGGACGGCTGCGGTTCGTCCCAGCGGGCGGCCGAGGTCACCCGGGGGGCCAGGCGGCGCAGCAGCTCCCGGCCCGCCGCCGGGTCGGTGATCTCCAGGATCGCGTGGGTGCCGAAGTAGGGCTCGGGCCTGGCCCGCAGCAGCGTGGCCTGGATGTCGTCGAGGTCCAGGGTCGGGGGCCGGCGCAGCCGCCGGAACAGCGGGGAAGGCATGGTGGGCCTGCCTTCAGTTGAGGTCGGACAGGAAGCGCTGGACGGCCACCTCCTGCCGCTTGAGCCGGTCGGCCTCGGCGACGGTGAGGTTCGGGTGGGCGACGAACCAGGCCTCCGCCGGGATCTGGTACTTGACGATGAAGTCCTTGACGTCGGGCGAGGTGATGCCGGGCCAGCCCTCGACATTGCTGAACAGGTAGTCCATGAACTCGGGGATCTTGGTGGCGAAGTCGTCGATGTAGGGGTCCCACTCGCCGTCGAAGGCGGTCGCGAACAGCAGCTTCGTGTCGTTGTCCAGGAACACGAAGCGCATGTTGTGCAGCGTGCCGACCTGGCCGGCGCCCGCCAGGTTCCCGTCCACCAGCTTGAAGAACTTGCGCAGCCGCGCGGCCCCGTTGGGCTTCAGGGGCAGGATGGTCGTCAGCTCGGAGACCTCGCCGCTCTTGGCGCCGATCCGGCCGGCCCTGGTGACGGCGTGCTCGGCCATCTCCTGCTTGTCGGCCAGCAGTTCGGCGATGCGCAGCTTGAGCGCGATCTTGGCGTCCGCCAGCGCGGAATCGACCTTCTCGCGGACGGTCTCGGGCAGCTTCTGGAACCTGGCCTGCAGGTCGATCTCACTCATGGCATTTCTCCTTGGGATTCGGGGCGCACAGCCATTTCTGACGGCTTCAGCACAACTGATTACATCATCAGCTTGCCCACAGGGTGTGTCAACGCGCAGACGTACCCGCGGCACATGAGCCATATCACTATGAGACAGATTGACTCACAGTTGACTTGTGAGGCAGCGTGTCTCACAGATCGGCCCTTCTCATCCCCCAAGGAGCCCTCATGGCGGATCACTTCTCCGGACCGCGCATCCTCTTCGACCCCGCGTCCGACATCGCCGACGTCTTCGCCTTCCCGAGCCCGGAGCGGCCCGGCCACCTGGTCCTCGTCCTCGACGTGTTCCCGGCCGCCGCGCCCACCGCGCTGTTCTCGGACGCGATCCGCTACCGCCTCCGGATCCGCCCCGTCACCAGGGCGGCCGACGCCGCCGCGTTCACCGTCGACGAGACCGAGTACGCCTTCGACTTCACCTTCGGCACCCCTGGTCGGGTCCCCGACAGCGAGGAGCCGACGCAGATCGGCACCTGCACGGCGCCCAACGGCGACCAGGTCCTCTTCCAGGTCGGCGACGAGACGCACACCGGAGCCGACGGGCTGCGGATCTTCGCCGGACCGCGGCTCGACCCGTTCTTCATCAACCTCGCCGGCGTCCTCGCCGCCGACGCCACGGAGCAGCTGGCCTTCCATCCGGGCGCGGTAAACGTCCTCGAGGGCATGAACGTCCTGAGCATCGTCGTCGAGGTCGACATCGAGACGGTGTTCGGTCCGGGCTGGGGCCCGCTGCTCGGCATCGTCGGCGAGACCGTCACCTCCGGCGGCCGCCCCGTCCGCCTGGAACGCATGGGCCGCCCCGAGATCAAGAACGTCATCCTGGCGAGCAGGAAGTTCGACCCGGTCAACAGCGATCTGGAAATCCGCGACCTCTACAACGAGGAGGACGCCTTCGCCCTGCGACCGGACTACGCGGGGGCCTACCGGGCACGGTTCGACGCCAACCTGGCCTTCTTCGACCGCCTCGACGACGCGACGGTCTGGCCGTTGGACGACCGCGGCGCGCACCCGCTCACGGACTTGCTCCTGGCCGACTTCCTCGTCGTCGACACCTCCAAGCCGTTCAGCGAGGAGAGCTGCTGGGAGATCGAGACCGCCATGCTCGCCGGACGCGAGCACAGGACCTGCGGCGGCCGCGCGCCCAACGACGACATCGTGGACACCCTCTACACCCTCCTGGTGCACGGCGTCGACGGAGCCCGCATCAGCGACGGTGTCGACCGGGCGACCCTTCCGGCCACGCACCGGTTCCCCTACCTGGCCGAGCCCAACCTGAATCCGCCCGACCTGATGACCGTGCTCGCCGCCCTGACGGCGCCGGTGCCGGAGGAGGAGACGGCATGACCGTCCACGCGGTCCGCATCGCACATGAGCCGGTCACCACGGACGGCAGCATCGCCCTGCTGAACCTGTCGGCCCAGATCGACAGCATCGCAGCCCGGGCACGCACTGCCGTTTCCCCCACGCCCTTCGCCGTCGCCCGGCAGGCGGCCCTGGTCGACCTTCTCGTCCTGCGCGGACACCTCATGGGCTGGATCGCCGACTACGAGCGGGCCGCACAGCTCGCCGAACGACTGGCGCGTCACGCCCCCGAGGACGGCAACGCCCTGCTCGCCCGGGCCCGCGCACGCGCGACCCTGCACCGGTTCGCGGACGCCATGGCCGACCTCGACGCCGCCGGCCGCGCCGGTGCGGTACAGGCCGACCTGGACGCCGAGCGGGCCGCGATCCTGCAGGCCGTCGGCTGCCACTCGGAGGCCCGCGTGCTGCTGCGGAAGTCAGCCCCACGCCGCTCCGACTTCGCCGCCGTCGCAGCCTCGGCCGTCCTTCTCGCCGAGCAGGGTCGCACTGCCCACGCGGAGCACGAGTTCGACCGGGCCCGGCGTCTGCATCGCGGGGTGTCCCCCTTCCCGCTGGCCCAACTCGACTTCCGCCGTGGCCTGTTGTGGCTGCGCGAGGGCGATCTGCCCGCTGCCCGGACGTGGTTCGAAGCAGCCCGGCGCCGCCTCCCCGGCTACGCGCCCGCGACCGGCCACCTCGCCGAGGTCGACCTCCTGCTGGGGGACGCCCAGGCGGCGATCGACCGCCTGCGCCCACTGGCCGAGACGAGCGACGATCCCGAGTACGCCGCACAGCTGGTGTGCGCGCTGCGGGCCGCCGGCCGCGACCAGGAGGCACGGCCCTGGCGGGACCAGGCCGCACGGCGCTACGACGAGCTGGTGCTGCACCACCCGGAGGCGTACGCCGACCACGCCGCAGACTTCTGGCTCACCGCCGGAGGGGACGCCGAGCGCGGGCTGCACCTGGCGCTGCAGACCCTCGTCATGCGGCAGACCAACCGCTCGTACAGCCTGGTCCAGCGCGCCCACACGATCAGCGCGGCTAGCATCTGAGCCAGACTGTCTCACAGAAGAGGTGTGCCGCATGCCGGAGGAGCGAGCCGATCCGCGACAGGTGCGCAGCCGCGAGGCCATGGTCGGCGCCGCCACCGGACTCCTCGCGGAGGGCGGCCTCGAAGCGGTCACGCACCAGGCGGTGGCCGCCCGCGCCGGCGTCGGCCGCGCCACGGTCTACCGCCATTGGCCGGACCTGCTCGCCCTCCGCCTCGCCGCGCTCGAGGCCGGCATGCCCCCGTTGGAGCCGGCGCCGGAGGAGCTTCGGTCCGAGGCCGGCGTCGAGCCGCGTGCCGAACTGGTCCACTACCTGCGCCAGCTCGGCACCCGACTCGACGACGCCCAGGCAGGCGCCGTCCTGGCCGCCGTCCTGGGCGCGGCCCAGTACGACGAGGGCATGCAGCACCTGCGGCAGACACTGCTGGTCCAGATCGTCGACTCGCTGCGCCCGGCCGTCGCCGCAGCTGTCGAGCGCGGCCAGCTCCGCCCCGGCGTCACGGCCGAGGACATCGCCATGTCGACCGTCGGCCCGCTCGTCTACCAGCGCTTCCTCGTCGGCTCCCGACTGGGCCACGAAACGGTGGACGCCATCGCGGACGCGGCACTGCGAGCTTGGGCGCCGTAACCGTTCGGCGCAGTTCGCCTCACCCGGCCCCCTTTCACCCGGCCCCCTTCTCCCGGCCCGCCTCCTGGCGGCGAGGAGCTGACGTGTGCCGGTTGTTCCGGGCTTCGGGATGCCCTCAGCTCATACTTGCACTTTGGCATGCAAGTATCTAGCCTCCATGGTGGCTGCCCCGTCGCCCCCGGGCCTTCGCCGCCCCCGGGCGTGCGCCAACTCCCTTGAAAGGAAACGCAGATGAAGCTGCGTCAAATATCTGCCTCCGACGGCTCACGCCGGGCGCGCCTCCCCCTCGTGCTGTCCGGCGCGCTGCTGGCGTCCGCCCTGACCGTCCTCGGCGGCGACCGGCTGGTGGCCGCCTGGGCGGAGCACCGCGCCGCCCAGGCGTTCCAGCAGGCCACCGGGGCCGCCTCCGCCCCCGGCGTCCGCATCAGCGGGTTCCCGGTCACCGGCCAGGTCCTCGCCGGGCACCTGCACCGGGTGGACATCCACGCCGGGCACATCCCCGCCGCGGGCGACCACCCGGTCCCCCTCACCCGTCTCGACCTGAGCATGACCGACGTGCGCGCCTACGCGAACGCTCACACCGCCCGTGCGAGCACGGTCACCGGCACCGCCCTGCTCTCCTACGCGGACCTCTCCGACGCCCTGGGCGTCGGCATCAGCGCCGACACCGCACCCGGCCGGATCACCGCCCGCACGCTGATCCCCCTCCTCGGCGACGTCTCCGCCTCGGCCAGGCCCACCGTGGCCGGGCCGACCAGCATCGCGTTCCGCGACGTACGGCTGGACGCGCACCTTCCCGCCGCCGCCTACGACGCCGTCGTCCAGGCCCTGCAGCAGCCCGTCACGCTCCAGGACCTCCCGGCCGGCATGACATTGGCGGACATCCGCGTGGACGCGCGAGGCGTGCGCGGCGACGTGACCGGACAGGACGTCACCTTCGCCCCCGACCAGGCCGCGAACACGTCTTCCCGGAGCGTGTGATTCGGCGGCCCGGGCCCGCCGTGATCGCACAGCGAGGGAGCAGACCGATGAACACGACCACCGCCAAGCCGCCGGTCCCCCGGCGCGGCCGCCTGTCCGCGGACCGGGAGCGGGAGATCCTGGAGGCGGCCCTGGCCCTGGTCGCCGAGCGAGGGTACGCGCGCGTGACGATGCAGGACATCGCGACCGCCAGCCGGTCCTCGACCGCCACCCTGTACCGCCGGTGGAGCAACAAGGCCCATCTGGTCGCCGCCGCCCTGGAACGCGAGCGTCCGCTCGCCCCGCCGGAGGTGGACACCGGCACCCTGCGCAGCGACCTCGAGGTGCTGTGCCACCACATCCGGCAGTCACTCCACGGAATGGCGGCCGGCATCGGCACCCTCACCCACCAGGCCCTGGCCGAACCGGAGTTGGGCCAGGCCGTGCACCGGTCCCTCGTCGAGTCCGCGACCAGGTCCCTGCGGACCGTCCTCGCGCGCTACGTGCGGTCCGGCGTCATCGCGGCCGACAACCCCTCGCTCGACCTCGTCGACGGCATCCTGCTGGGCTCCGCCCTGACCGAGCAACTGCGCCTGCACCGCGACCCGGAGCTGTGCCGCCGGATCGTCCAGCACGTCCTGCTGCCGCTGCTGACACCCCAACAGAACCCGTGACGGGACACCGCCGCCTTCCCTGAACGAAACTCCCCTGTCCGCAGGACACTTCGTCGCCTCGTTTCGCGAAGGCCCTGGACGCGCTCCGGTACTCGGCGAGTTGGGCGGCCAGGCGCGAGCCGCGGCCGCCCTCGTGGCAGGTACGCGCACGGCGCATCCGCGCCGCCTACCCGGCTCGGCCCGCACTGTCGAGCACGGCTCGGACCAGATCGTGAGCCTTCGAGCGGGAGACCCCGGAGGCGATCAGGAGGGCGACGGCTACTGCTTCGCCCGAGGGGCTGGTCCAGTCCGGGCTGTCCTGCTCCTCGACAAGGGCCAGGGTCAGCGCTTCCAGCGCCCGGGACAGCACCGGGGCGGGGAGGACGTCGGCGAACACGCCGTCCTGCTGGCCGCGGCGGATGTTGGCGGTCGCCTCGGCGCGGGCCGGTTCGAGTGCGGCGCGGACGCCCTCCTCGCCGATGTCCCGGCGCGCGAGCGAGATCAGCATGCGGTAGCGGTCACCGACCGTCCACATCGCCAGGGTCATCCGGACCATGGCGGTCGCGGCGTCGTCCCCGGGGCGGCGGGCGGCGTCCACGGCCTCCTCGATCGACTGCGTCGCCTCCTCGGCGAGAGCCGCGATCAGGGCCTGCCGGTTCGGGAAATGGCCGAAGAGCGTGCGCCGGGCGACGCCGGCGGCCCGGGCCAGCTCGTCGAAGGTGGCGTCCGGGTTGCGTCCGAACTCCTCGCGGGCGGTGGCGAGGATCCGGGCCCGGTTGGAGCGGGCGTGGCTGCGCTGGGGGGCGGGCAGCTGGCTGGCGGTCATGGATGCGGCTCCCTGTCTCGCGGACGCACCCATACTTGCACGATCGCGTGCAGGTTTCTATTGTTGCACTCGTAAATGCAAGTTTCTCTGGCGGAGGTCTGCTGCCATGCCCCTGATCGCCTCGGTCCCGGTGGACCGGATGAAGACCCCTTATCCGCGCAGGTGGTGGGCGCTGCTGGTGCTCTGCCTCAGCCTCCTGATCGTCGTCATGGCGAACACCTCGCTGATCGTGGCCGCACCCGACATGACCCGGGACCTGTCGCTGAGCAGCGCGGATCTGCAGTGGGTCGTCGACGGCTACACGGTCCCCTACGCGGCGCTGATGCTGATCCTCGGCGCGGTCGGCGACAAGTACAGCCGCCGCGGCGCACTCATCGCAGGCCTGCTGGTCTTCGCCGGCGGGTCGGTGATGGGCAGCCTGGTGCACAGCGCCCACGCGGTGATAGCCGCGCGCGCCGTCATGGGCGTCGGCGCCGCGATCGTCATGCCGGCGACGCTGTCCCTGCTGGTGGCCTCCTTCCCGCGGGCCGAGCGCGCACGGGCGATCGTCGCCTGGTCCGCGACCTCGGGCCTGGGCATCGCCATGGGTCCGCTGCTGGCCGGCGTGCTGCTCAAGGACCACGCGTGGGGCTCCACCTTCCTGATCAACGTGCCCATCGCCGCGGTGGCCGTCCTCGCCTCGCTGGTGCTGGTGCCGCCGTCCCGCGCCGAGGGCATGGGCCGTCTCGACCTGGTGGGCGGACTGCTGTCCGTGGTCACCGTCGGCGCGCTCGTCTACGCCATCATCGAGGGCCCGCACTTCGGCTGGCACACCGCCGCGATCACGGCCGCGGCGATCGGCGCGGCCGGCATGGTCGCCTTCGTGGCCTGGGAACTGCGCCACCCCTCCCCGATCCTGAATGTCCGTAAGTTCCGCGACCGTGCCTTCAGCGGCTCCGTGCTGGCCGTCCTGCTCTTCTTCCTCGGCGCCTTCGGCACCGTCTACTACGCCACCCAGCACCTGCAGTTCGTCCTCGGCTACGACGCCCTCGCCACCGGCGTCCGGCTGCTGCCGCTGGCCGGCGGCACCTTCCTCGGCGCCGCGCTCACGGGCCTGTTGACGCCGAGGCTGGGCATGAAGCCCGTCGTGATCACCGGCATGGCCATCGGCACGGGGGCCATCCTGCTGCTGTCCCGTCTCGGCGACGGCTCCACCTACTCGGCCTTCGTGCCCACCCTGGCCCTGCTGGGCTTGGCCATCGGTCTCAGCACCTCGCCGTGCACCGACCTGATCATGGGCTCCTTCCCCGAGGCCGAACTCGGCGTCGGCGGCGGCATCAACGACACGGCCGTGGAGTTCGGCGGCTCGCTCGGCATCGCGGTCCTGGGCTCGATCCTGGCCACCAGCTACAAGACCAAGGTGGGGTCGGCCCTGGCCGGCCACCTGCCCACGCAGGCCCTCGACACCGCCAAGGACTCCGTCGGCGGCGCCCAGGCCGTGGCCGAGCAGGTCGCCCACAACCCCGCAGGCGGCGCCCAGCAGGCCCAGGCCCTGGTCGCGGCGGCCGACCACGCCTTCACCCACGCGGTCGCCCACACCAGCCTGATCGGCGGCATCGTCCTGGCCGTCGGAACCGTCCTCGTCGCCTTCATCCTCCCCAACCGCCGCCCGAACGCGGTCGCCGAGTCGCTGGACTCCGAGCCCGAGCCCGCCACCGCTTCGACGCGCTGATCCTCTGCGGCCCCAGGGGGCCACAGAGTTGACGCGACGCGAGACCGCGCCGTCGCCCTCACGGAAGAGCTCAGCGACAGCGCGGTCGGCAGCCACCTCCAGCTGATGGCGGATCAGCTCGACAAGGTGCGGTCCATCGCGATCCGGGGTGCCCTCGTCGGCCTTGCCGACGAGGGCACCCGCTGGTCAGGGGCGCGTCATTTGAGCGTCCACTGCTGGTTGCTGCCGCCGTTGCAGGTCCACAGTTCGACGGGGGCGCCATCGGCGGTGGAGGCTCCCGTGACATCCAGGCAGAGACCGGACTGGACGCCGGTCACGGTGCCGTCGGCGTTCAGGTTCCACTGCTGGTTGGCCTGCCCGTTGCAGGTCCAGGTGATCACCTTGGTGCCCGCGCTGGTGCCCCGTCCGCTGGCGTCCAGGCACAGGGTGGTCCCCGAGTCCGTGACGGTCAGCTGACCGGCGGCGGTGTGCGTCCAACTCTGGTTGGACTGGCCGGTGCAGGAGCGAATGTCCAGCTGCACCCCGGGCGTGGTCGAACTGTTCGGCACGTCCAGGCACTTGCCTGCGCCCGCGGCGTGCAGGGCTCCGGTGCCGCTGCCGGCCGTGCTGGTGGCGTAGCCGGCCGCGGTGATGTTGGCCTGGACGGCGTCCTCGGTGCTGTCGGAGGGGTAGCCGGAGGTCATGACGCCCTCGTAGAAGGTGCCGGCGGACCACTTGCTGTTGTCGCCGCCGATGCCGAGGATGATCGCGCCCTGCTTGCGCATCGGGTTGTAGCCGGTGTCGCTGGGGCGCACGCCGCTGTAGCCGGTGGTCAGGCCACCGGACTGGGCGTTGCCGGCGCGGATCGCCCACTGGTTCGGTCCGCCCTTGACGATGGCGGTCACGAACCGGTCGTTGACGGTGGGGTCGCCCGCGTTGTAGCCGCGGCCGGCCCCGGAGAAGAGGCCGTTCTCCAGGTCGGCCATCACCCAGGGGCCGTTGCCGCTGCCGTAGCCCCAGGTCTTGCTGTTGCCGAAGTAGATGGCCTCCATGGTGCCGTTGCCGTCGGCGGTGTTGTCGGTCTCGGCGTTGCCGTAGTCGAAGCAGCAGCCGTTGTTGAAGTGGGTGCCGTCGAAGATCGCGTACAAGCCCTCGGGCTGGTCCCCGGTGGCGATGCCGCTGGTGTGGTCGTCGCGGTAGCCGGTGCCGGGTGCGATGAAGACGCCGTACGCCTTGTGGCCGCCCACGGTGACGGGTGCGGCGGTGGCGTCGGCGAGGTTGTCCGGCCCGCCGGAGCGGCTGCCCGCAGGGGCCTGGGTGAGGTCGTTGCCCTTGCCGGACTGGTCGTAGATCACGGTGATCACGCACGACGTGCCGGCGCAGAACGTGTCCTGCGCGGCGGCGTCGGCGTAGCCGCCGGCGCTGAGTACCCCGATGTTGGCGGTGGCGCCGTCCGACGCGCGCTTCACCTGGTAGAGCGGACCGTTGTACGAGCCGTACAGCGCCCGGGTGGTGGAGTGGGCCGCGACGCACGGCGTGCCGCCGGCGGCGTAGAGGTCGCACGGGCCCTGGGCGGCCGCCTGCGAGGTGGTGGCCGTGGCGGTGAGCACGCCGGCGGCGAGCGCGGCGGTCGTGCCCGCGGCGAGGAGGGCGCGCCTGACGCGGCGAAAGACGGATCGGCTGAGCAAGGCGAACTCCTGACAGGGTGGAGGGTGGTGGGCCTCGCCGGGCCCGACGTCCGACAGAACGGGCCGCGCCTGGGAGCCGCCCGTCCGGTGGGTGGTGCGGGACGGTGCGGAGCCGGGCTGTGCGGGGCGGGCCCAGGCCGGCAGGATCCTGCCGGCGCGGTGGAGCGCGGATGTGGCCGATGGCCGGTGCCGTCGGCCACACCCGCGGCTCACTGTCGGCTGACGCTCAGCCCAGGTTCCACTGCTGGTTCGGCTGGTTGTTGCAGGTCCAGAGCTGGACCTTGGTGCCGTTGGCGGTGCCGGCGCCGCTTACGTCGAGGCAGAGGCCGGACTGCACTCCGGTGATGGTGCCGTCCGGGTTGAGCTTCCATTGCTGGTTGGTCCCGCCGGTGCAGGTCCAGATGACGACCGGGGTGCCGGCGGTGGTGCCCTGTCCGGAGGCGTCCAGGCACATCTGGCTGCCGCCGCTGAACAGGGTGATCTGGTTGGCCGAGTTGTGCGTCCAGGTCTGGTTGGTCTGGCCGGAGCCGCAGTCCCAGATCTGCTGCTGCGTTCCCGGCGTGGTGCTCCAGTTGTTGTCGTCCAGGCACTTGTTCGCGCCGACGGCGTGGATCACGGCGGTGCCGTTGCCGCCGTTGGTGGTGACTCCGGCCTGGGCGATGACCTCCTGGGCGCCTGCGGGCCAGTTCGTGCCGCTCACCTGGACGTTGCCGCTCAGCACGTTGTTGTGCGGGGATCCCGTCGCGACGTTGGTGGCGCCGCTGTTGTACCAGTTGTTCGCGAAGGTGCTGTCGTCGGTGTTGTTGTTGGCGTTGGCGTTGGTGAAGGCCCACACGCCGTTGTCCTGCAGGACGTTGTTCTGCAGCGTGAGGTAGCGCGAGCCCTCGTCGAGGTAGAGCCCGACGGTGTTGGCGTTGTCGTAGACGTAGTTGTCGGCGACGAAGCCGCCGGGGTTGGCGGACAGGTTGTAGATGCTGCCGCCGTCGTGGAAGACCTTCTTCGTGCCGTGCACCTTGTTGTAGGTGACGATGGTGTTCTTGAGCGTGGTCGGCGTGGTGTAGGTCGGCTGGTAGTTGTAGGTGCCGCGGTTGACGTAGTCCTGGCTGCCGCCCGGGTCGTTGATGCCCCAGCCCCAGCCGACGTCGATGCCGTCGTAGGCGAGGTTGGAGACCTCGTTGTGCGTGATCACGGCGTGCGTGACGTAGGTGGACAGGATGCCGGGCATGTCCTTGTAGTCCTGCGCGACGCCGGTCACCGTGTTGTTGCTGATGGTGATGTTCTGGTTGGTCATGGCGGCGTTGGAGGGGTGGTGTGCGTCGGGCTGGACGCCGCCCACGACGATGCCGCTGCCGGAGTCGTTGGTGAAGGTGTCGCCGTTGACGGTGATGTTCGAGGCGCCGAGACCGGTGCCGGAGGCGACGGCGTCGTTGTCCTGGCCGATGCCCAGGCCGACCTGACCGAGGTCGGTGAAGGTGTCGCCGCTGAAGCTGATCCCGCTCGCGGCGGAGACCTGGACGGCCGCGGGGGCCTCGCCCCAGCTGTTGCGGGTGGACTCGAAGGCAGGGCAGCCGGTGTTGCAGGCCGTCAGGAAGTTCGAGGGCTCCTTGGAGTAGCTCTGGTTGAGGAAGGTGCCGGTCTGCTGGTCGGCGTAGCCGATGTTGCTGCTGGGCGCCAGCCAGGTGGTGTGCTCGAAGGTGATGCCCTGGAAGGCGAGGTTGTGCGCGGGGCTGCTGTAGCTGCCGCTGATGTCCAGGAGCGAGGTGGTCTGCGGCAGTTCGACGTCGTGGGCGCTGGGGTTCCAGCCGGACGGCGCCTTGTAGTAGAGCTGTCCGGCGCTCGGGTCGAGGTACCACTGCCCGGCCGAGTTCAGGAAGGAGTAGGAGTTCTCCAGCTTGAGCGTCCCTCCGGCGAAGGGGCTCTCCATGGTGTCGTAGCCCCAGCCGTTGTTCTTCCAGGCCGGCTCCTGCATCGTGACGTTGGTGCCGCTGATGCTCTGCACCGGCGTGAAGCGGTCGGTGAAGGAGTTCTGGGCCTCCAGCTCGATCCGGTTCTGCTGCGGCAGGTTGGCGATCCAGTTGAGGCCGGAGTTCTGGATCGTCAGACCCGTGCTGGTGAAGGCGACGTCGCTGCGGGCGATGGAGAGCGAGGCGCGCGGTGCGAGGGCGCCGTCGACGAAGAGCTGACGCGAGTCGACGCCGGTGGGCACCGAGGCGGCGTAGATGTTGTTGGTCGAGTCGTGCAGGGTCCAGCCCGTGACCTGACGGCCGCCGGAGATCACCGGGGTCTGCCCGGGCGCGGCCTGCCAGTACACGGTGTGCCCGTTGCTGCCGGAGTCGGCGGTGCCGAGGCTGAGCGGCGCGGTCAGCCGGTAGGTCCCGCCGGCGAGCTGGACGACGATGTCGCCGCTCATGTTGCCGTCGATGGCCTCGACGTTCGCCTTGGCCTGGGTGAGTGAGCAGGGTGCGGCCGCGCTGCACGCCGTCCCGCCTCCGGTGGGGGAGGCGTAGACGGTGGTGGACACGGCGGCACGGGCCGTTGTGGGGACGGCGAGAGCCGCGGCGAACGTGATGACGGCCGTCGCCGCGATCCTTGCGGGCATGCGCGGGCGTCCCCGTCCTGGGAGCTGCGATGTCACTTTCTGTTGCCCTTTCGCTCGAGGTCTTCCTCTGGTGGCGGTGCGGGCGGTGCAGGGTGGTGCACCGCCGGCCGCGCGCGGTCGCGGCACGGCCGGCGGGGGCCGGGTGGGTGGGGTGCGCCGGGTGTCCCGGCGGTCAGGTCAGGACTGCGGCTCGCCGAGGTGCCAGATCTCCGGCAGGTCCGTCCAGCGGCTGCCTTCGGGGGCGTCCGGCCAGGGGTCCTGGCAGGGGTCGGTGAAGGTCCACCAGCGCTGCGTCTCCGGGTCGGCCTTGACGGTGGCGAGGTCGGCCTCGAAGTCGTCGCCGTGGTACTCGTAGTAGGCGAACAGGGTGTCGCCGTGCAGGAAGATGCTGTAGTTGCGGATCTGCGCGGCGTGCAGGGCGGCCTCCACGGCCGGCCAGACGGCGCGGTGCAGGGCCAGGTACTCCTCCCGGCGTTCGGGAACCAGGCGGGTGGTCTGGGCGATGCGCTTCATGGGGCTTCCTTCGGGGACGGGGCCGGTCGGTAGACGCGTTCCGCGGTGCCACGCAGCACCGCGTCGGTGGCGGCGGGCGGGTGCTCGGCGAGCGCCTCCCGGACCAGGTCGAGCCAGCTGCGGTAGTCGGTGGCGAGTTGCAGCAGCGGCCAGTCGCTGCCGAAGAGGCAGCGGTCGGGGCCGAACACCTCCAGTGCCTCGCGCAGCAGCCCGAGGCCGAACCCGGCCGGTGCGTGCGGTCCCAACTCCGTTGCCAGGCCGGAGAGTTTGCAGATCACGTTCGGCTGTTGCGCGACCTGGCGCAGGTCCTTCGACCATTGGTCCGTTGCCTCCGGCTGGGGCTTGCCGAGGTGGTCGAGGACGATCACGGTGTCCGGGCACGCGGCTGCCAGCCTTGCCAGTTCCGGGAGTTGATGCCGGCGCACGCAGGCGTCGAAGGGCAGGCCGGCCTCGCCGAGCAGCTGGAGGCCCGAGCGGAACCCGACGCCCTCGGTGAAGCCGGGGGCCTCGTCCTGGAGGTTGCGGCGCACCCCGACCACGAAGGGGTCGGCGGCGTACCGCCGGATCGCGTCCAGGGCCTCGGCAGGACGCTCGAGCGGGACGTGGGCGACGGCCCCGCGGATCCACGGGTGGTGTTCGGCCTGCGCGCGCACCCACGCGAGCTCGTCCTCGGCGTGCCGGTCCTCCCGCCCGGCCTCCATGAAGATCACCTCGACGGCCGCCGGGCGGACCTTCGCGAACTCCTCGGCGGTGAACGGGTGTTGGAGTGCGGGGAGCTCTGCCAGCCAGGGGTAGCTCAGCCTGCGCGGGTCCCAGAGATGGACGTGGCAGTCGAGGACCGCAGGGCCGGCGTCGGTGCTCACCGGACGTCCCCGTCGGCAGCCGCGTCGGCCGGGGCGTCGAAGGGGGTGCGGTAGGAGGCGGGCCGGGTGCGCAGGGCGAGTTCGAGGGTGAGCCGGATCCGGGTCGAGTGGGGCAGGTGCACGCGCAGCCAGGGCCCGTCCACCGCGTGGGCCTCGGAGGTCACCTCGACCGGCTCGGTGTGACCGTAGTCATAGAGGTCGCCGATCCAGGCGTCGTCGCGGCTGCGGGTGTGGCGGACGCTGCGGATGTCGTGCTCGGCGAACGCACCGGCCTGGACGATCACGGTGCGGTCCTCGGTCGGGTGCAGGTTCACCAGCTCCACCACCGTGGCCTGCGGGTCGATGCTGGAGACCAGTGCCGCGACGGAGGGCGGCAGGCCGGGGCGGCGGGAGTCGGCGTCGCAGTAGCGCACCCGCGCCTGCTGGAGCCCGCCGCCGTAGAGCACCTGCGGGCCGCCCCAGGTCAGCTGCACCAGCGCCTCGGTCACGACCGGGTTGGACAGCTGCCACAGGTGGATGTCGGCCTCCTCGACCTCCAGGCCGCGGTAGCGCTCCATCCGGCGCAGCCGGTGCCGCACCTGGGCCTGAGCGGTGGCGAGGATGCGCTCGGGGTAGTCCGGGTCGTCACCGGACAGGAAAGCGAACCAGGCCTCCTCGTGGTGCGCCTCCTCCTTGCTGCGGAAGGGCACCAGCGTGCGCCAGTCGATCCCGCTGGCCTCGCGCAACTGCTCGATCCGGGCGCGGTCGGCTGCGTCGGCGGTGTGGTGCCACAGCGCGACGGGCACCGGCAGCGTCATCGGGTTGTAGTCGAACCAGCCCTCGTCGCCGCGCCGGAAGGGGACGTGGAAGGTGGGTGTGTGCACGTTCTCGCGCAGCTGGGCTGTCCACTTGGAGCGCAGGCTGGAGTCGGCCTCGGTGAACGGCATCACCTTTCCGTGGGCGAACATCTCGTCCATGGCGGGCCGCACCAGGTCCAGGTAGGAGTCGTCGCCGGTCGCCTCGGCGGCGGCGAGTGCCGCGACCGCGGCCGCGTGGCCGACGCTGTGCCAGCCGTGCGGCCAGGACCAGCCGTAGTGGCCGCCGTAGGGGCGGCCTTCGTGCAGTCCGCCGACGGTGCCGTCCGGGGCGACGTTGTCCGGGAGCACGCCGCCGGCGGCCTCGGCGCGCTCGCGCCAGGCGCCGACGTACTCCGCGATCCAGTCCCGGTAGCGCTCGTCGCCGGACAGGATCAGGGCGTTCAGCACGAGCCCGGCGGCGGCGAGGTTGACCGCGGTGTCGCCCTGGCCCATGCGGCGGCGCATCTCCTCGCCCAGGCGCGGGTCGGCGTCCAGCGGCGGCTTCTCGCCGTCGGCGAGGATCCAGTTGAGCGGGAAGCCGTACATCTCGGCTTCCTTGGGCAGCCAGGGGTAGTACTCCCCGTCGGACAGGCCGGTGCGCTCAGGGTCGCTGCCGTTGTGCGGGCGGGTGATGATGCGGTGCTCGGGGTCGTAGTTGCCGTGCGCCGGGTCCACGTACAGCTCGGCGAAGCGCAGCGCGCGCTCCTTCCACCGCTCCGGGGCGGCCATGCACAGGAAGTAGAGCAGCAGCAGGCTCTCGCCCTGGTGGAACCAGTCGTAGCCGCGCTCGTACTCGTCCTTGAGCATGCCCAGCTCGGTGAGCTGGCGGGTCACGCCCTCCCAGTGCCGCTCCGACTGGGCCAGCAGGTCGTCGGCGCCGCCGAGCAGGTACAGCTGCGGCCAGTTGAAGAAGGTCTCGTAGAAGTCGTCCACGCCGTCACGTGTGGTCAGCCGGCCTTCGTAGTTCAGACGTCCGTCCGGACCGGTGAAGTCGCGGGCGAATTGCCGCCAGACCTGGTCGAGCAGGTCGAACAGCTGACGCTGCGCGATGGCCCAGCCGGGCGGTTCGAGCAGCGGCACCGAGGCTGTGAGGTCGGGGTCCATGGGACGGTTCTCCGTTTCGGGCAGTGCGGGGCCCACGCCCGGCGCAGCTGCGGGCGGGCGTGGTGACGCGGTGGCTGGTGTCGTGGTGGAGGCGGTCAGTCCTTGGTCGCGCCGGCGAGCATGCCTGCGACCAGGAAGCGCTGCGAGAAGAGGAACACCACGAGCACGGGGGTGATCGCGAGCAGGGTGGCGAGGGCGAGCTCCGGCCGCTCGACGGAGAGCGTGCCCACCGTCGGGTTGAACTGCGGCACGGAGTCGAGCAGGGTGCCGAGGCCCACCTGGACGGGGAACTGGTCGTCCTGCGGCAGCAGCACGTACGGCAGGAAGTAGTTGGTCCAGTTGGCGACGAAGCTGAAGAAGCCCACCAGCGCGACCACGGGCATGGCCAGTGGCAGGGCGACCCGGCGGAAGGTGCCGAACTCCGAGCAGCCGTCGAGCCGGGCCGCCTCCAGCAGGGACCGGGGGATGGCGGTGCTGAAGTAGATGTAGGCCAGGTAGACCCCGAAGGGGTAGAACGAGTACGGCAGGATGACCGACCACATCGAGCCGATCAGGTGCAGGGCGTTCATCTCCAGGAACAGCGGCACCACCAGCGTCGCGCTCGGCATCAGCATGACCACGAGCGTCGCCACCAGCAGTGCGTGCCGGCCCGGGAACTCGGTCAGCGCGAGCGCGTAGCCTGCGGGGATGACCACCACGAGGGTGATCAGCAGCGCCAGGAAGGTGTAGAGGGCGGAGTTGCGCAGCCACAGCATGATCGCGTCGCTCTGGTAGCCCGTCAGCGCGTCCCAGTTGGCCCGCAGGGCGTGCCAGGAGCCGAAGGAGAGCGGGTTGGCGTGCACGAGCTGGTCGTCGGTCTTCGTCGCGGCCAGCAGCAGCCAGATCACCGGCAGCACGAAGAAGACCGTGAACAGCAGCAGCACCAGGGCGGGCAGCGGGTTCTTCAGGCCGCGACGTGCGCGCCGGGTCGGCCCGCGGGGGGCCTTGACCGGTGCCGCGGCGGGCGCGGAGGCGGGCGGGGCGGGGCTGCGGAAGTCAGTCGGCATCGAAGAACCCCGATCGGGCGACGAACACGGCGGCGGCGACCAGTCCGAGCAGGAGCAGTTCGACCGAGACGGCGGCGGCGGTGTTGACGTTGTTGTTCTGGAAGGCGAAGTCGTAGGAGAGCTGGTTGAGCGAGTAGTCCCGCCCGGCCACTCCGTTGCTCGCCTGCGACAGCAGCTCCGGCTCGACGAACAGCTGCGTACCGCCCGCGAAGGCGAGGATGCACATGTAGACGATCCACTTGCGCAGCATGGGGATCTGGATCCGCCGGGCGATCTGCCAGGGACCGGCGCCGTCGATCCGCGCGGCCTCCAGGATGTCCGGGGAGATGTTGTTGAGCGCCCCGTACATCACTAGGATCCAGCCGCCCGCGCCGGTCCAGAAGGCGATCAGCGTGAACAGGATCGGCAGCCCGCCGGGGGCGACCACCTGGTCGAAGGTGGTCAGGCCCAGCGCCTTGAGCAGGAAGGCGACCGGACTGACCGTCGGGTCCAGGACGAACAGCCACACCATGACGCTCGCCGCCCCGGCCAGCGCGCCGGGGATGTAGAAGAGGAAGCGCAGGGTCTTGCTGACACCCCGGGACGCCAGCCGGTGCAGCAGCAGGGCCAGGCCCACGACGAAGACGACGAGGGAGGCGAGCCACAGGACCAGGTAGAGCGCCACGTGCCCGACGGCCGGCAGGAAGCGGAAGTCGGCAGCCGCGTCGGTGAAGTTGGCGAACCCGGCGAAGGTGTCGCCGGCGGTACTGAAGGCGAAGTAGATCGCGTAGACGGTCGGGACGACCCCGAAGGCGATCAGCAGCGCCACGTAGAGGGCGACGAAACCGTGTCCGGCCCGGCCGGGCCAGAGCGTGCGCCGTGTGGCGCGCTCCGACCCGGCCTGGTTGCGTGCGGAGATGCTCACTGGCTGACCTTGTATCCGTCGGACTGGGCGTAGTTCGCGATCGCGGTCTGCCAGGTCGGCAGCAGCGAGGCGATGCTCTTGCCCGCCGTCATGCCCGGGGTGACCTTGGCCGCCCAGATCGCCTCCTGGCTGAACTGGGGGTAGCCCCAGCCGGACCAGATCTGGTTGGCGGCGGCCTGGAGGGTCTGGGTGATGTCGCTGGCGTAGTAGCCGGAGCTGATCTGGCCCGACATCCAGGTCATGGCCGCGGCGGAGTAGGCCGGGTAGCCGGGGGCGAGCTTGCCCTGGTAGTCGTTGGAGGTCGTCACCCAGGTCAGGAACGCGGTCGCGGCCTTGAGGTTCTTGCTGTGGGAGGACAGCAGCCAGGTGCCGCCGCCGACATTGCCGACGGACGGGGTGTCGTCGCCGGCCCACTGCGGCATCGGCGCGACCGCGATCTGGCCCTTGGGGGTCTTGAAGCCGCCCTGGAAGAGGGCGCCGCCGAACCAGGACGGGCCGGGCATCATCAGGACCTTGCTCGCCAGGTTCTTGTTGAAGTCCGTGCTGAACACGCTGCTGGTGGCCATGGCCTTGGCCTTGATCAGGGTGTCCAGGAGCGAGGCCATCTTGGTGCAGCCGGGGCCGGAGGTGTTCACCGTGACCGCCTTGGGGCCGGTGACCTGGTTGGCGCCGCACTTGCTCGCCCACATGTAGATCTCCGGGGTGAAGGTGTCACCGGCGGAGCCGACCAGGTAGCCGGGGTGCTCGGTGGCGACCTTCAGGCCGAGCGCCTGGTACTGCTCCCAGGTGGTCGGGACCTGGTAGCCCCACTGCTTCATCAGCTTCGCGTTGTACCAGAGGACGGTCTGCGACAGGTCGTTGCGCAGGCAGTAGAGGGTGCCGTTGACAGTGCACGGCGCGTTGGCGCCGGTCGCCCAGCCGTCCAGGGTGGACTGCGGGATCAGGCCCTTGTTCAGCGGAGCGGTGAAGCCGGCCTGGACGGCCCAGCTGGTCTCGTTGTTCTGGGTGCTGAAGACCACGTCCGGCCAGCCGCTGCCGGTGCGGTTGAACAGGCTCACCTTGGTCTGCAGGTAGTTCGAGCCGTTGGCGTCGCCGTCGTAGGTGACGATCTTCATCTTCACCTGGGGGTTCTGCTGCTGGTACAGCTTCGCGGCGGCCAGCCGGGTGGCGTCCACCCACACGGTGATGGGGCCGTCGCCCTGTGCCGCGGGCTTGAAGCTGGCGGCCCCGCCTGCGGTCCCGGTGGTGCCACCGCCGCAGGCGGTGAGGGCGCCGAGCGTAAGAGCGGTGACCGCGGTGGCAAGGGTGATGCGTCTCATGGGGACTCCACTGCGTTGTGGGTGTGCACGTCTCCGACTGGAATGGCGGGCCGTGGCAGACAGAATGTGTATGACTTAATGTGCGCCCGCTGCTGCTGCCGCGGGGGCGGCTCCGACCGACCGCAGGCCAGCAGGTCACCGTGATGTGACATCAGACCCGGTGAGCCAGCCGTGCGTCAAGAGGATGAGCATGCCTATTTCCAGAACATTGCGGCCACATGTCCTCAGCTCGTGGCATCTGGCGAGGTCAAAGCCCATCACAGTCCCCCCTTGCTGAAATGAGTCTGACTTAATAGAGTCAGCCGCAGGCGGAGAGTACGCTCTTCCCCGGCGAAGGGAATCCGGTCATGCTGAACGTGGCCCAGACAGAGGAGGAGCATTCGGTGGACGGCGCGCCCGCACAGACGGCATCGGACCCGCGATCCGGGGAGACGGTGGCGAACGGCGCTCCCTACCGGCCCGGCTACGAGCTCGTCTCGGAGCAGATCCTCAAGCTCATCGCCGAGCGGCAACTGCGGCCCGGCGACCGGATGCCCACCGAGAACGAGCTGGCCGCGTCGCTCGGCACCAGCCGCACGGTCGTGCGCGAGGCGGTGAAGATCCTCTCGGCGATCGGCCGGGTCCGCGCCCAGAAGGGACGCGGGCTCTACGTCGCCGACGACGAGGGCATGCTCGGCGCCTCGCGCTGGGGCGGGTTTTTCATGCCCACGGACCTCGACCAGATCTACATGCTCTTCGAGTTCCGCCGGATCCAGGAGACCGCCGCCAGCCGGCTCGCCGCGACCCGGGCGACCCCGGCGCAGCTGAAGGCGATCAAGGACGGCATGGACCTGTGCCGCGAGGGCCACGAGACCGGCCGGAACCCGCTCTTCGAGCAGGGCGACGACGCCTTCCACCTCGGTATCGCCGAGGCCTCGCACAACCCCTTCCTGGTGGCCTCCGTCCGCGAGGCCCGGCGGCTGCAACGTCAGGCCAACACCATCGGCATGCACGGAGCCATCGGCGACCACGCCAGGGACGCGGTCGCGGAGCACGCCGCCATCTACGGCGCGATCCGGGACGGCGACGCGGAGGCCGCCGCCGAGGCGACCAGCGTGCACCTGGACAAGACCCTCGAGGAGTACCGGCGCGAGATCCAGCGCCGCGTCTTCGGCGCGGGCCAGCCGTAGGGCACGTCGCCGGCCGCCTTCACACCCGCACACCCGCACACCCGCACACCCGATCCGGGCGGCAGCCCGAGCACCAGTGAGGCCGCTCAGCCGTGCCCTGCGCACGGCGCCCCGGCCCGGCACCGAACGGGCCCCGGCCACACACCGGCGAGCCGCGCATGCCCGCATGCCCCGCCCCGGCCTCTCCCCCACCCCTTGCCAGCACCGCACGCACACAGAGAGGACCTCGAGTCCCCATGAGCACGATCGCGGTCTCCTACACCGCGGCCCGGACCCTGACCACAGGTCCGGCCGACACCGCCCCGCCCGGTCCGGGCGAGGTCGAGATCGAACCCGCCTACGTCGGAATCTGCGGCACCGACCTGCACATCTTCCACGGCGACATGGACGCGCGGGTCACCACGCCCGCCGTGCTCGGCCACGAGATGTCCGGCCGCGTCCTGCGCGTCGGCCCCGGCGTCCGGGGCTGGCAGCCGGGCGATCCGGTCACGGTGATGCCGCTGCGCTGGGACGGCACCTGCCCGGCCTGCCGGCGCGGCCACCAACACGTCTGCCAGAACCTGGACTTCATCGGCATCGACTCGCCGGGCGCCATGCAGCAGCGCTGGGTCGTCCCCGCCGAGACCCTGGTCGCACTCCCCTCCGGCCTCCCCCTGGACGAGGCCGCCCTCGTCGAACCGACGGCGGTCGCCGTCCACGACGTCGCGCGCGCCCAAGTCGCCGCCGGGGAAAGGGTGGTCGTCGTCGGCGGCGGCCCGGTCGGCGTCCTGATCGCACTCGTCGCCCGGGCGGCGGGAGCCGAGGTCCGGGTCGTCGAGGTATCGCCGAGCAGGCGGCGGATGGCCGGTGAACTGGGCCTGACCGCCTGGGACCCGACCGGCTCCGACATCGCCGAGCTGGTGTCCGCCTGGACCGAGGGCGCCGGAGCGGACGTCGCCTTCGAGGTCTCCGGCGCGGCGGCCGGCGTCACCACCGCCGTGGACGTCCTCGCCGTGCGCGGCCGGCTGTGCCAGGTGGCCATCCACCCGGCGCCCCGCGAGGTCAACCTGCACCGCTTCTTCTGGCGCGAGATCACCCTGGTCGGCGCACGCCTCTACGACCGCGGCGACTTCGAGCAGGCCGCGGCCCTGGTGGCCGAGGGCACAGTCCCCGCCAAGGCGCTGATCTCCTCGGTGGTGCCGCTCGGCGAGGCCGCCGCCGCCTTCGAAGAACTGGAAGCCGGCGGCGAGGTCATGAAGATCCTGCTGGACTGCTCCGACACGACGGCCGGAGGTGCGCGGTGAACCCCTTCGACCTCACCGGCAAGCAGGCGGTCGTGACCGGCGCCCGTCGCGGCATCGGCCGCGCCATGGCCCGCGCCCTGGCCGAGGCCGGCGCCGACGTCATCGGCGTCAGCGCCCAGCTGGAGGAGAGCGGCAGCGACGTCGAGAAGGACGTCACCGCCGCGGGCCGCTCCTTCGAAGCGATCCGGGCCGACCTCGCCGACCCGGCAGCCGTCGCGGCCCTGGTCGGCCAACTGGCCGAGCGCGACCGGCCGGTCGACATCCTGGTGAACAACGCCGGCACCATCCGCCGCTCCCCCGCCGCCGAACATCCTTCCGCGGACTGGGACTTGGTCCTGCAGGTCAACCTCACCGCCCAGTTCGCCCTGACCCAGGCGGTCGGCGGGGCCATGGTCCGACGCGGCCACGGAAAGATCATCTTCACGGCCTCGCTGCTGAGCTTCCAGGGCGGCATCACCGTGCCCGGCTACACCGCCGCCAAGCACGGCGTCGCCGGCCTCACCAAGGCGCTCGCCAACGAGTGGGCCGGACGCGGCGTCAACGTCAACGCGATCGCCCCCGGCTACATCGCCACCGACAACACCCAGGCCCTCCAGGACGATCCGGCGCGCAGCGCCGCCATCCTCGACCGCATCCCGGCCGGACGCTGGGGCCGGGCCGACGACCTCGCCGGCGCGACCGTGTTCCTCGCCTCGCCGGCGTCGGACTACGTCCACGGCACCGTCCTGCCGGTCGACGGCGGATGGCTGGGCCGATGAGCCGGGAGTTCGACGCCCTTCTGTCCGGGACGCGCATCATCCCGGTGATCACCCTGCACTCGGCGGCGTCCGCCCAGCCGCTCGCCCAGGCCCTGTCCGACGGGGGCATCAGGTGCGCGGAGGTGACCCTGCGCACCCCCGCCTCCGAGGACGCCCTGCGCGCCATGGCAGAGCACCCGGATCTGGTGGTGGGCGCGGGCACGGTGCTTGACGCGGCCCAGGCCGAACGGGCCGTCGAGGCAGGCGCCCGCTTCGTCGTCTCCCCCGGTCTCGACACCGGCATCGCCGATCGGTGCCGGTCCCTCGGCGTTCCGTACCTGCCCGGCACCGCCACCGCCGGCGAGCTGATGCACGCCCTCAAACTGGGGCGGACCGCCGTCAAACTCTTCCCCGCCGAGCAACTCGGCGGGCTGGACCTCCTCAACGCCCTGGCAGCGCCCTTCACACAGGCCCGCTTCATCCCCACGGGAGGAATCAGCCCCGAACGCATGCCGCACTACCTCGCCCACCCGGCGGTCCTGGCGGTCGGCGGCAGCTGGATCACCCCGGCCGCTCTGCTCGACAGCGGCGACTACGACGGCATCCGACGCCTCGCCGCGCAGGCGGTGGAACGGAGCCGACCATGACGACGCGCCCGCTCGCCACCCGACCCGTGGGCGACGTCATCGCCCTGGGCGAGGTGATGCTGCGCCTCGACCCCGGCGAGGGGCGCATCCGCACCGCCCGCAGCTTCCAGGTGTGGGAAGGCGGCGGCGAGTACAACGTCGCCCGAGGCCTGCGCCGCTGCTTCGGCCTGGAGACCGCGGTGGTCACCGCCCTGGTCGACAACGAGATCGGCCGACTGGTGGAAGACCTCATCCTGCAGGGCGGGGTGAACACCTCGCTCATCCGCTGGGAACCGGCCGACGGCGTCGGCCAGAAGGCGCGCAACGGTCTCAACTTCGTGGAACGCGGCTTCGGCGTGCGCGGGGCGCTCGGCGTCAGCGACCGGGCGAACACCGCCGTCTCCCAGCTGCGGCCCGGGCAGATCGACTGGGACTCGATCTTCGCCACGGGACCGCGCTGGCTGCACACCGGCGGCGTGTTCGCGGCCCTGTCCGACTCCACCGCGGAGGTGGCGGAGGAAGCGATGACCGCGGCGAAGCGCTGCGGCCTGACCGTCTCCTACGACCCCAACTACCGGCCCAGCCTGTGGCACGGGCGAGGCGGGGCGCCGCGGGCACGGGAGACCGACCTGCGCCTGGCCAGGCACGCCGACGTCGTGGTCGGCGCACTCCAGCTCGCCGACTCCCCCGCCGACGGGCCCCGCATCACCGCCGCCGAAGTCCCGGATGCGTTTGCCGAGATCGCCAAGCTCCTGCCCGACGCCCGCATACTGGCGACCACTTTGCGCACCGTCCGCTCGGCCGGCGTCAACGACTGGTCGGCGGCCGCCTGGTCGCCGGAGACCGGTTACCTCACCGGACCCGACCTGCGCGGACTGCAGGTCCTCGACCGGATCGGCTCGGGCGACGGCTTCGCCGCCGGCCTCATCTACGGGCTGATCACCGGTGCCGGTCTCGCTCGCGCACTCGCCTACGGCACGGCACACGGCGCGCTGGCGATGACCACGCCCGGCGACACCTCCATGGCCTCCCTCGCCGACGTCGAGGCCCTCATCACCCAGACGCCCAGCAGCGTCAGACGATGACCCACCCCCCATCTCCCGCGAAGAGGATGCTCGATGAAACTCCTGCGACTCGGGCCCCCCGGGGCTGAACGGCCCGCCGTACTGGACGCCGCCCCGGACGGACGCGACCGGTACCTCGGCCTCGACGGCATCACCGACGACATCGACGGCGCCTTCCTCGCCTCGGACGGACCCCGCCGCGTACGGGAGGCGCTCCCCGCGGGCTCCCTCCCTGAACTGGCCGCCCCCGCCGACGGCTGGCGGATCGGCGCTCCCGTGGCCCGGCCGGGCAAGGTGATCTGCATCGGTCTGAACTACCGCGACCACGCGGAGGAGACCGGGGCGACGATCCCCCAGCGGCCGGTGGTGTTCATGAAGGACCCCGCAACCGTGGTCGGCCCCTTTGACGACGTGCTCATCCCGCGCGGCTCCCGGAAGACCGACTGGGAGGTGGAGCTCGCGGTCGTGATCGGCCGACGAGCCCGGTACCTGGACTCCCGGCAGGACGCACTGGCCTGCGTGGCCGGCTACGCGATCAGCAACGACGTCTCCGAGCGCGAGTTCCAACTCGAGTTCTCCAGCCAGTGGGACCTGGGCAAGTCCTGCGAGACCTTCAACCCGCTGGGCCCCTGGCTGGTCACCGCGGACGAGATCGGCGACCCGCAGGCCCTCGGCCTGCGCCTGTCCGTCGACGGGGTGCCGCGGCAGGACGGACACACCAAGAACATGATCTTCGACGTCGCCGAGATCGTCCGCTATCTGAGCCAGTACCTGGTCCTGGAGCCCGGCGACGTCATCAACACCGGCACCCCCGCCGGCGTGGCCCTCGGCCTGCCCGACCGGCCCTATCTGCGTCCCGGTCAGACCGTCACGCTGGAGATCGAGCGGCTCGGTCACCAGCGCCAGACCTTCCGACAGGCCTGAACACCCAAGGGAGAGAGGACACATGAGCGAGCTCCAGGGCCTGCGCGCCGTCGTCACCGGTGGCGCCTCCGGGATCGGACTGGCCACCGCCCAACTGCTGCGTGCACGAGGCGCCGACGTCAGCGTGCTGGACCTCCACGGCAACGCCGTCGAACCACCGCTGCGCGGCTTCGTCGCGGACGTGGGCGACGACGACAGCGTCCGGGCCGGCCTCGGCGCTGCCGTCTCTTCGATGGGCGGGCTGGACATCCTGGTCAACTGCGCGGCCATCGGCGCCGTCGGAACGGTCGAGGACCAGGACGACGCCCAGTGGCACCGGATGCTGGACGTCAACGTCCTCGGCGTCGTGCGCTGCACCCGCGCCGCCCTCCCCCATCTGCGCGCCTCCGGCCAGGCCTCGGTGGTGAACGTCTGCTCGATCGCCGCGATCGCCGGCATCCCCCAACGGGCGGCCTACTCAGCAGCCAAGGGCGCCGTGCTCTCACTGACCCTGGCCATGGCCGCCGACCACGTCCGCGAGGGCATCCGGTTCAACTGCGTCACCCCGGGCACGGTCGACACCCCCTGGGTCGGCCGCCTCCTCGCCGCCAGCGAGGACCCGGCCGCCGAGCGCGCCGCGCTCAACGCCCGTCAGCCGCACGGGCGCCTGGTCAGGCCGGAGGAGGTCGCCGCCGCCATCGCCTACCTGGCGAGCCCGCTCGCCGGATCGACCACCGGCATCTCGCTCTCCGTCGACGGCGGCATGGCCGGACTACGCCTGCGCCCGGCAGACCGCTGAACCATCGCCGCCCCCTCACGAAAGGCAGCCCCACCCATGCGGACCACCAGGCTCGGGCGCACGGACGTCCGGATCAGCGAGCTGGCCTTCGGCGCCGCCGCGATCGGCAACCTCTTCACCCCGGTGACTGACGAGGAGGCCCTCGCCGCGGTCGACGCCGCCTGGGACTGCGGCATCCGCTACTTCGACACCGCGCCGCACTACGGCCTGGGCCTGTCCGAACGGCGTCTGGGAAGCGCCCTGCGCTCCCGCCCACGCGCGGAGTACGCCGTGTCCACCAAGGTCGGCCGCCTGCTGCTGCCCAAGGACGGCCCGGTCGGCAGCGACCTCGCAGACGGCTTCGATGTCCCGGCGACGCACGAGCGGGTCTGGGACTTCAGCGCCGACGGCGTGCGCCGCAGTATCGAGGAGAGCCTCGACCGGCTGGGCCTCGACCGGATCGACGTCGTCTACCTGCACGATCCCGACCACCACGAGAAGGAGGCCTTCGGTACCGCCTATCCCGAGCTGGAACGCCTTCGTTCGGAGGGGATGGTCGGCGCGATCGGCGCGGGCATGAACCAGACGCGGATGCTGGACCGCTTCGTGCGGGAAACGGACGTGGACGTGGTCCTGCTGGCCGGACGCTACTCCCTGCTGGACCAGACCGGCCTCGACTCGCTCCTTCCGGCGGCCGCCCGGCGCGGGGTCTCCGTGGTGGTCGGAGGTGTCTTCAACTCCGGTCTGCTGGCCGACCCCAGGCCCGGCGCGACCTTCGAGTACGCCCCCGTCTCCCCCGAGCTCCTGGAACGCGCCCTGCGACTCAAGGAGCTGTGCGAGGACGACGGCGTACCGCTGCGGGCGGCAGCGCTGCAGTTCCCTCTCGGCCACCCGGCCGTCGCCGGCGTGCTGGTCGGCGCGCGCAGCGCGGTGGAGGTCCGCGACGCGGCGGCGATGGCCGCGGTGGACATCCCGGCGCGGCTGTGGCGCAGACTCCGCGCCGAGGGCCACCTGCCCGACGACGCACCGCTCCTGGCGCCTGCGCAGACCAGCGAGGGCGTCTGACGCGAATCGCGCAGGCCATGGCGCTCGGTCATGGCTTTGCGCCGGTACGTGGTGACGCAACCAAGTGGACGTGGAGGTTGTCGACGACGTGTCGGCCCGTGCGGGTACGACGTCGGGATTCGGGTTCCATCGAGGTGACATCAACCTCAGGCAGAGTCGTGATCAAGAGTGGGGAACTCGCGTAAGAGCAGCGGCAGTTCAGGCACCGCGCCCGGCTGTCGCCGACTCCTGCGCAGGTCCGGCTCATGGACGACCAGGGCCACGCCGCACGCACGACCTGGAACCTGCTGCACGATTTCTGGACGATGACGCCGAAGGGCCGCCGCAGTCTCAAAGCGGCGGACGAGGCGATCCGGCAGGCCCGCAAGGAGATCGACTGGCTCGGCGTAAGCCGGCGGGCCTCGCGGCCAGCCGGGCCAGTGCCGGTTCGACCCGACCGTCGACGGCACGCCGACGCGGGCGGCGAGAAGGGTTCGCCGCCCGCCGCGTTGCTCCGATCCCCGCCGCTATTCCTCACCCTCGGTCGGGACGTCCGGCCTGCCGCCCCCCTCCGCACCGCCCTGCAGCACGGCAAGTGTCAGCACCTGGTCGGCGATGCCCCAGCCGCCGTCGGCGACCTCTTCGACCAGCACCATCGTGCCGCCCCGCGCCCGTTCTCCGTAGATCTCGACATACAACTCGGTCGTGCGGTGGATGATCTTCTCCTTCTGCTCGGCGTCGAGAGTGCCGGCAGGGACCTTGAAGTTCGCGAATGGCATCGTGCGGTTCCGCTTCTCTCTGTCGTGGTTGTGTCAGTGGCTGGTGGGATTGGGCCAGCAGGTCTGCCGCTCCGATGCAGCAGCAGGGGCTCTCCGCGGATGCGGTCATGGGCGGCGGACGTGACGCCCGGCGCTTCCCAGCGTCCGACGGCCGGGGGCGCCAATCCGGTTGGCAGGCCGTTCCGCCCTCAGATCATGCCGCCGTTCGCGCGCACGACCTGCCCGTTGACCCAGTGACCTGCCGGCCCGGCCAAGAACGCCACCACCTCGGCGATGTCCTCCGGCGTGCCCAGGCGCTCCAGAGGTGACTGCGCGGCCAACTGGTTGACGAGTTCCTCGCTCTTGCCCTCCAGGAACATGTCCGTGGCGGTCGGGCCGGGTGCGATGGTGTTGACGGTGATGTTCCGGCCGCGAAGCTCCCGCGCCAGGATCAGCGTCAGTGCCTCCACAGCGCCTTTGCTCGCCGCGTAGGCGCCGTAGGTGGGGAACTGCGTGCCGACCACCGACGTGGAGAAGGTGATCAGCGATCCGCCGGGGCGCAGCCGCCGTGCCGCTTGCTGCGCGACGACGAACGTGCCGCGGATGTTGGTGCGATGCACCGCGTCCAGCACGGCCAGGTCCAGGTCCGCCACGGTGGACAGCGCCATCCGGCCGGCTGCGTTGACCACGGCGTCGACCCCGCCGAAGCGGGTCTCGGCCTGGTCGAAGAGCTGGGCCATCGCAGTCTCGTCGGCGACGTCGGCCTGGAAGGCCAGGGCTTGGCCCCCGGCCTCGGTGATCTCCTCGACGGCACGCTCGGCCAGGTCGGCACGGCCTGCGTAGCCGATCGCGACGGCGTACCCGTCGGCGGCCAGCCGGTCGGCCACCGCGCGGCCGATGCCGCGGCTGCCGCCGGTGACGACCGCGACCCGTCGCGTCCCGGCCGTCTGCCGCGACGCCTCACCGACTGCGGGCTCCTGCTCGGCGCCGGGTCCGGTTTGCGTAGTCATGGTGCACTCCGTTGCTTTGCTCGTTCGCTGGACGTCTTCAACCCTGAGGTCGGTGCGCCTGCGGAACCAGTGGCCGTTTACCCAGGGGTCGGGACCCCCTGGCTCAGGGCGCCGCCGTGGTGGACACTGAGGCGTGGATCTTGTGGAGCTGGGTGGTTTCCTCAAATCGCGCCGGGACCGGATCCGGCCGTCGGATGTGGGACTGCCGACCGGTCCCCGACGCCGGGTTCCCGGGCTGCGCCGTGATGAGGTGGCGCAGCTGGCCGGTGCGTCGGTGGACTACTACATCGAGCTGGAGCGCGGGCGGGCACAGCCTTCGGAGCAGATGCTTGCCGCGATTGCGCGGGCGTTGCGGTTGACGCGCGACGAGCGTGACCACCTGTACCACCTGGCCGGGCGCCCGGTTCCGGCGGCGGGCAGCGCAGTCGCGCACGTGCACCCTGGGATGCTGGATCTCCTGGACCGACTTGTCGGGACACCGGCGCGGGTCATCACGGACCTGCATGTGGTCCTGGTTCAGAACTCGCTGGCGCAGGCGCTTCTTGGGGCGGTACCGCCCGGAACGGGGCCGCAGGCCGGTTTCGTGTACCGGTGGTTCACTGATCCGGAGTCCCGGGCGCTGTATCCGGCGGAGGATCATTCCCGGCACTCCGAGAATTTCGTCGCGGACCTGCGTGCCGCCGTGGCGCGCCGGGGTCCCAAGGACCTGGAGTCGGCCGCGATGGTGGCTGAGTTGCTGCGGCGCAGTGCCGAGTTCGCCGAGTTGTGGGGCCGGCACGATGTGGCGGTGCGCCGGATGGATGCCAAGCGCATCGTGCATCCGGTGCTCGGCGTCGTCGAAGTCAACTGTTTGAACTTGCTTGCCGAGGACGGGAGTCAGCGATTGTTGTGGTTCAGTCCTGTGGCCGGTACCGATGCGGCGGAGAAGCTGGAGTTGTTGTCGGTTCTGGGAGTGCAGGATTGGGCTTCGTCAGGGGCGGGGGCCGAGTAGTGCGACGGTTCGACGCCGAAGAACGCACGGCTCGGTCGAAGCGTCCTGGGGACCGGGGCAGGCTTTTGACGACGCGCCCGGCGTCCGTCGGCGACGATGGTGCGGCCCGGGAGGGCCAGGCACCGCCGTAACGGCCGACGTTTGGGATCCTGGGCTCGATCATCCCGCCGGAGTTTGCCGTCGACCGGTGGTCGACGGATGACTCAGGCGGTGACCGGCTCGATCTCCCCCGCGAAGACGATGACCTGGTCGATGAGGCTCCGTCGCAGGTGGACGACGTCCGTTCCCGCCAGGCGGGGGCCTCCCTCAGGCGTGGTGAAGACCCACTGGTACCGCGCCCATTCGTCAGGCATGTCCACAGACGAGCAGCGCACCATCGTGCCGGTTCCCGCCGGGTGGCGCCGGATGTCCAGCACGAACTGCTCGACCGCTCCGATTCCTTCGCTGCGACCCAACGGCCCCCAGAAGACCACGTCCGAGGTCAGGGCCTGGGAGAGCAGCGCAGGCACATGGCTGTCGTCCGAGGCGTTGAACGCGGAGATGAACATGTCGATCGCGAAGCGTGCGGTCTCTTCCTGCATGTCCCAGTAATACCAGCAGCTCCCTGGCGTCGAGGCCGCGAGCTGCGATCGCCCGGTGGGACCGGCTGCCGCTGGCGGCCGGCACCACGCGCATCAACGGGGCGAGGGCTGTCCGGTTCCCCAGGAGTTCGGGAGCGTCCAGGAGGGCGACGGCCGGGCGGTGACCGCAGTCCGGACCGCGGGACCGGACGACCGTACAGGCTCAGAGCCTCGGGTGCGTCCCACAGTGGGGTGGCGCACGTTCACGCCGCTTGCTCTGGGAGCCGCTGTGGCTCAGCCAGTCGGTTCAACCGTGGCGACCGCGTCGCCGGGCGAGCCGCTGCGCCCGGCGTGCCCGCGCCCGCTCCAACACCTCCGGGTGGCGCACCATCCAGAGCTGATAGCTGACCGAGCCGGCAACCAGTGCCACAGCCGCCGTGGCTGCTGTCCCCAGCGACCAGCGGAACATCAGCCACCACACCAGCCCGACCACCAGATCCGTCGCCACGCCGCGATGTGACCGCAGGAGAGCGGTCTTGATCTCCGTACCAGTCACTCGTCTCCGCCGCCCGGTCGGCGACGCGCCTGCTTCGCCGCGTACCTCGCCTCAGCACGCTGCCGAAACGCGGGGTTCCGCTCCCACCACACCGTGTACGCCGCCATCGCCACCGCGAGGACGAAGAAGAAGCCGGTCACCGTCAGGGTCGACGACCACGACCGCTGCCCCACGAACCGCCACATGACGAACACCATGACGTCGAGGGCGAACAGCCGGCCGAACACCGACAACGCCCTCTTGATCTCCGAAGCAGACATGGCCGGACCGTAGCCCTCCGCCAAGGGACAGCACAGGTCCAGCGGCTCATGGAGACCCAACCGTGATCCACAAGCCACCCAAACCGGCAACAACCACCGGCCAACCAAGCTGAAGGCCACCCGGCCGGTCCGCCGCCCCCTGAGAGCCGCGTTCCCCGTAGGTCAGCTCAAGGCATCGACGCTGCAGACGCCTTGGTAGGGCCGTGTCTCCCGGTTGGGTAGGCGCGTGCCACCGACGACGGCGGTGGCCAGGACGCAACACCCCTCATTCGTTGCCCATCCTGCCTGCGCGGATGGGCGGCGCCTTTCCGGACTGCGGTCTGGCCATGTTCTGCCTGGCTTCGCCTGATCTCCTGAGCTTTCACTTGCTGGATCGGGGGCACGGGTCAGCCCAGCGACGCGGTCGCCACCCGCAGCTCTTCCAGGGCCGCCAGGGCGTACGGCGCGAGCGGCTCCTCGTTGTCGCGATCGCTTGCGGACCAGTGCGCGTAGCCCCGTTTGAAGGCCAGGACCCCCAGTTCGCCGGCGAGTTGCGCGGTCGCGGCGGGGACACCGCGGGCGATGAGGGCGTCGGTCATGGCGGCGGCGAGGCCGACGCTCTTCAAGGCGTCGCGTTCTTGCAGTTCGGTGCTGGCCGCGATGGCTGCCTGGAGGCGCGGGCCGAGTTCGCGGTTCACCGGCCCCATGGCGCCCGACGCGCGCTCGAGACCGGCGGCGACCGCCTGCAAGGGGCTGGCGCCGGCGGGGGCTTCGGTGATGCCGTCGGCGAGCAGCCTGCTGAGCGTCTCCTGGCCGGCGACCAGCAGCTCGCGCTTGTCGGAGAAGTGCCGGAAGAAGGTGCTCTTGGTGACGCCGGCGCGCTCGGCGATCTGCGCCACCGTGGTGGCGTCGTAACCCTGCTCGGTGAACAGGTCGACGGCCGCAACGACGAGTCGCTGGGCCGCCCCCGGTTGCCATCTAGCCATGGGAACAGGATAGGTGATGGGACTTTGGTCCCGTCGGCATGTAGAGTCAGTGATGGGACAAGAGTCCCATCACCTTTCAGGGAGACCTCATGCACGTCTTCATCACCGGCGGCACCGGCACCATCGGCTCCGCCGTCGTCGCCGAACTCCTCGGCAACGGCCACACCGTCCTCGCACTGGCCCGCTCGGACCACTCCGCACAGGCGCTGGAGAGCGCCGGCGCCAAGGCGCTGCGCGGAGACCTGTCGGACCTCGACGTCCTGCGGTCCGGCGCCGCCCAGGCCGACGGGGTCATCAGCCTGGCCTTCGGACGCGACTACAACAGCCCGGATGCGCTCGCCCACGCCATCGCCGAAGAGGGCGCCGCTCTCGCCGCACTGGGACAGGAACTCCTCGGAAGCGACCGCCCGATCGTCACTGTCTCGGGCACGCCCTGGGTGCCGGGGCGCCCTGCCACCGAGGCCGATCCGCTGCCGACCGACGGACCCGTCGGCGGTCGAAGCCGCTCGGTCACGGCACTGCTGGATCTCGCCTCCCGCGGCGTGCGCAGCACGGCGGTGCGCATGCCGCGCACGGTCCACAACGAGGGCCGGGGAGGATTCGCCGGCCTGCTGGTCGATGCAGCGCGCCGCACCGGAGTGGCCGGTTACCCGGGCGACGGCGCCCAGCGTTGGCCGGCCGTGCACGCGCTGGACGCAGCCGTCCTGTTCCGCCTGGTTCTCGAATCGGCGCCGGCAGGAACGGCCTGGCACGCCGTCGCCGACGAAGGCGACGCCGTGCGGGACATCGCGACCGTCATCGGCCGACGACTCAACCTGCCGGTCGAGGAAGTCCCGCAAGAGAACTTCGGCCCCTTCGGCCCCATCTTCGCCATGGACCAGCCGGCATCCAGCGCCCACACCCGCAAGGCCCTCGGATGGCAGCCCACGCACCCCAGCCTGATGGAAGACCTGGAGAACATTCAGCCCTGACGCCACTCGACACAGACCAGAGTGAGGTCGGCTGCTTCCCACCGCGCCATCGGTGCCCGTCCGGTCGTCACCCCGGCGCCTTCCGGGTCACGCACCAGCATGTCGCAGCGACTTCGCCGGATGCCTGCTCGACTGCGGTCACTCGGGAGCGGTAGCCGGTCTGGTCAGGCCAGGCGCAGGTCGATATAGGCGACGGTGTCGCCCGGGAGGACGTAGCGGTCGAACTCGACGAAGCCGTGGGCCTCGGCGAAGCCCAGGCCGTCCTCGTTGGAAGCCAGGACCACGGTCTCGATGGTGGTGGCACCCTGCCCGTGCGCATGCTCCAGTGCACGTCGGTAGAGCTGCTCGCCCAAGCCCGGCGGCGGTGCTCGGGGAGGATCCGGGCGATCACGGTGGCGGTGGACGGCCTATCGGTGGCGGGTGGGCGTACCGTGTGCAGCCCACCGGCTCGCCGTGCCGCGCACCGAAGGCCTCCCGGTGCCTCACTCGTCCAAATCGCCAGCCCAGGCAGCGTCCTGAGGCTCCGCCAGCAACCCTTACGTCTCGAGTCATCACGAGGGCCATCACGCGCGCTCCTGCCCGAAGCCGCCCCTTCGGGGCCGCCGCTTCCCCTGCGGCGGCCCCGTTGGTTCCACCTCGCGGCGCCGGCTTCACTGCGTGTCGAAGTCCGTCCCCCGGGAGACTTTCTCCCATGCGGCGAGTTCGGCCCGCACCGCGTCCAGGTGCCGGACGAGGAAGTCCACCGCATCGCCTCCCAGAGCGAGTCGCAGCGGGGTGTTCTCGGCTTCCAGGGCCAGCCGGATCGCCGCTGCCGCCTTTGCCGGGTCCCCGGGCTGGGTTCCGTCGCCCTCCTGCACCAGCTTCCGGGTGGCGCCGACTTTCTCCTCGTACGCGGGGTGCTCCTTGGAGAAGTAGGCTGCGCCCTTGCCGAACAAGTTGGTGCGGAACGCGCCGGGCTCCACGATCAGCACCCTGATGCCGAACGGCCCCACCTCGTCCGCCAGCCCCTCCGACAGCTGCTCCAGCGCCGCCTTGGTCGCGCTGTACGCGGAGAACCCGGCGAACGACAACTGCCCACCGAAACTGCTGATGTTCACGATCGCTCCGCTGCCCCGCTCCCGCATCTGCGGCAACAGCGCCCGCGTCAGCCGCGCCGGGCCGAACACATGCAGCTCGAACAAGTCGCGCAACTCCTGGTCGGTGGTTTCCTCGAACGCCCCGACCTGCGTGCGGCCGGCGTTGTTCACCAGCACATCCACCCGGCCGTAGCGGGCCAGGACATCGGAAGCCACCGCGTCGATCCGCTCGCCATCGGTGACATCCAGGCCGACTGCCTCCATCCGGTCGGGGTACTCGGCGACCAGGTCAGCCAACCCCTCGACGCGTCGTGCCGTGCCGATCACCGTGTCTCCGGCGGTGACCGCGGCCTGGGCGATGGCCCGCCCGAATCCGCTGCTCGCGCCGGTGACCAGCCAGACCTTGCCCTTGTCAGTCATCTGTCCTTCTCCGTCATCCACGACTGTCCGGGGCCCTCCCCCGACGGGTCCCACCTTCCTCGGGATCCGGGACCATGTCCAAGACCTGTCCGCGGCAGAACGCTGCTTGTTCACTCCTGGCGCGACCTCCCTCCGGCTCCGGGGACTCCGGAGCAGGGCTGTGGCCCGTGCAACTGGTGGCGGGGGCACGGGTTCCGTGAAGGCGTGCCGTGGAGGTGCGGCCAACTGCTCGGCCGCGCACGGACGGTGGCCGCTGCCTGGCCCGTCAGAGCCGCGCGGCCGTGCGGACCAGGCTGGCCAGCGCGAGGGAGCGGCTGTGCGCGGGCCAGGCGATGTGGGTCACGACGAGCGGCGCGTCGGTCAACGGGATGGCTGCGTGCTCGGCCCACAGCCAGGAGCGGGCGGAGTCGGGGACGACCGCCACGGTGCGTCCGAGGGCGATCAGTTGGGCCAGTTGCGTCTGGTTGTGGATCTCGGGGCCAGGGCCGGGGGCGTAGGTTCCGTGGCTGGGCCAGCGGGCGAGCGGCAGATCGGGGATGTCCGTGATGTCGGCCAGGGACAGCGTCTCGCGGGCGGCCAGCGGGTGCCCGGCGGGCAGGAGGGCGACCTGCCCCTCGGTCATCAGTGCCTCGCTGTCGAATCCGGCGAGGGAGTTCCACGGCGTGTGCATCAGCGCGACATCGGCGCGCCCGTCGCGGAGCAGCTCCTCCTGCTCGCACATGCCGCACAGCAGCACCTCGACCTCTGCGGCGCCTGGTTCGGCCGCGTAGGCGTCGAGGAGCTTGCGCAGCAGGTCATGGGACGCGGCGGCCTTCACCGCGAGGATCAGCCGGTCGCGGGCACCGGCCGGGCTGTCGGCACCGCCTGCGCGGCGGGTGCGGCGGGCCGCGGCAGCGGTCGCGTCGAGGGCTGCCCGGCCCTCCTGCAAGAGCACTTCGCCGGCATTGGTCAGGCGGACTCCATGGCGATTGCGCTCCAGCAGGCGGACCCCGAGGCGTCGTTCGAGCTGCTGGATCGCTCGCGACAGCGGCGGCTGGGCCATGTCGAGGCGCTGGGCGGCGCGCCCGAAGTGCAGCTCTTCGGCAACGGCCACGAAGTACCTCAACTCGCGTGTTTCCAGGCGGGTTTCGAGGGTTTCCATCAGCGCAGCATACGCGGTGATACCCGGGAGGTATGACAGGGCACCGTATCGGTGTTGGCCGCGTCGCTGGGCCGCGGGCCACCATCCTCAGCATGAGCG
Source organism: Streptacidiphilus monticola (assembly GCF_042658505.1). Taxonomy (NCBI): domain Bacteria; kingdom Bacillati; phylum Actinomycetota; class Actinomycetes; order Kitasatosporales; family Streptomycetaceae; genus Streptacidiphilus; species Streptacidiphilus monticola. The sequence continues at coordinate 74,075 of NZ_JBHSQJ010000122.1, forward strand.
AAACGAGGATCGCGCTGGTGACGGGCGCGAACAAGGGAATCGGGTACGAGATCGCGGCCGGGTTGGGGAGCCTCGGGTACCGCGTGGGCGTGGGAGCTCGTGACGCGGCCCGACGCGAAACCGCCGTCGCAAAGCTACGCGCCGCGGGAGTGGACGCCTTCGCGGTACCGCTGGACGTGACCGACGACCGGAGCGTCACCGGGGCCGCGGAACTGGTCGAACGGCTGGCCGGACGCCTTGACGCCCTGGTCAACAACGCCGGCATCTCGGGAGAGATGGGCCCGGGGTGGGTGCAGGACCCGACCGTGCTCGACCTGGAGGTGCTCCGCACGGTCGTGGAGACCAACGTGATGGGTGTCGTCCGGGTGACCAACGCGATGCTGCCACTGCTGCGGCGCTCGGCCTCGCCGCGCATCGTCAATGTCTCCAGTAGCGTCGGCTCCTTGACGCGGCAGGCGGATCCGGACGTCGACGTCGGCCCGATCATGGCGGCCTACGCGCCGTCGAAGACCTTTCTCAACGCCCTCACATTGCAGTACGCGCGACAGTTCGCCGGTACCAACATCCTGATCAACGCCACCTGCCCGGGCCTGGTCGCCACCGACTTCACCGGGTTCCAAGGCCCTCGCACCCCCGAGCAGGGCGCGGCCACGGCGATCCGGCTCGCCACACTGCCCGACGGGGGCCCGAGCGGTGGGTTCTTCGAGGACGAGGGCGTCGTGCCCTGGTGATCCACTGCTGCCTTCCCTGCCGTCAGCTGCCGCAGGCGCATCCGGCGGCGGTCTTGGCCTCGGCGGGAGTGCGGGTGGCGTCGAGGGCCTGCTCGTCGCTGGTGCAGCAGGCGGCGGTGCCGCAGCAGGAGCCGGCGGGCTGGGCCTTGGTCAGGGTGTCGGCGTCGGCCTTGACGACGTAGACCTCCCAGGGCTCCTTGCCGGGGCCGTGGACCCATACCTTGTCCTGCAGGGCGTAGCAGCAGGCGGTGTCGTTCTCTTCGAACGCGGCCAGGCCCGCGTCCTTGAGCCGGGCGGTGGCCGCGGTGACGTCGTCGGTGGTGGCGACTTCGACGCCGAGGTGGTCAAGTCGGGTGTCCTGGCCGGGCTGGCCCTCGATGAGGACGAGCTTGAGCGGCGGCTCGGTGATGGCGAAGTTCGCGTAGCCGGGGCGGCGCTTGGTCGGCTCGGTGCCGAACAGCTTGGAGTAGAAGGCGATCGAGCCTTCCAGGTCGGCGACGTTGAGGGCGAGCTGGACGCGGGACATGGCGGTGCCTCCGGAATCGCAGGGCGACTGTATCGACATCTGTCGATGTAAGGGAGCTTGCCCCCGGATTCGACGTCTGTCAATATCGATCCATGTCGAAGTCAGAGCTTCCGGTGATCCAAGCCGACGCGGTGTGCTGCTCGCCGATGGTCCGCGAGCCGCTGGACGAGCCGGCCGCGCAGGATCTGGCCCGGATGTTCAAGGCCCTCGCGGACCCGGTGCGGCTGCGGCTGCTGTCGCTGATCGCCTCGCACGAGGGCGGCGAGGCCTGCGTGTGCGATCTGACCGGGCCGTTCGACGTGTCCCAGCCGACGATCTCCCACCACCTGAAGGTGCTGCGCGAGGCCGGACTCGTCGGCTCCGAGCGCCGCGGGACGTGGGTGTACTACTGGGTGCTGCCCGCCGCGCTCGGCAAACTGTCCAGCCTCCTCGACATCCCGGCCCAGGTGACGGCATGACCGCAACCCTCCCCCTCGGCAGGCGCGCGACGGCCGAGTTCGTCGGGACGGCCGCGCTGGTCGCGATCGTGGTCGGCTCCGGCATCCAGGCCACCTCGCTTTCCCGCGACGTCGGCGTGCAGCTGCTGGCCAACTCGCTCGCGACGGTGTTCGGCCTCGGCGTGCTGATCGCGCTGCTCGGCCCGGTCTCCGGCGCCCACTTCAACCCGGCCGTCACCCTGGCCAGTTGGTGGACCGGCCGCCGCCACGGCGACGGCCTGAGCCTGCGTGAGACCGGCGTGTACGCCCTCGCCCAGACCGTCGGCGCGATCACTGGTTCGGTTGTCGCGGACGGCATGTTCGCCCAGCCGCTGGTGCGCTTCTCCGGCCATGACCGCTCGGCCCCGCATCTGTGGCTGGGCGAACTGGTGGCGACCGCCGGCCTGGTCGCGCTGGTCTTCGGCCTGGCCCGGATCCGGCGCGACCGCTTCGCCCCGGTCGCGGTCGCCGCCTGGATCGGCGCCGCCTACTGGTTCACCTCCTCCACCAGCTTCGCCAACCCGGCGGTGACCATCGGCCGCGCGTTCACCGACAGCTTCGCCGGGATCGCCCCCGCCTCCGTCCCCGGCTTCCTCATCGCTCAACTCGCCGGGGCTGCCGCGGGCCTGGGCCTGGTCGCGGTTGTGTTCGCCCGCCCCGCGGACAAGCCGGCCACCGACTCGGTTCCCGACGACACCGACGCTCAGCGCGAGCTGACCGTCGCCTTGTGACCACCCCTGTGAAGGACCTGCCTGCTGTGAGTGCCGACCGCCCGTCCGTGTTGTTCGTCTGCGTGCACAACGCGGGCCGGTCCCAGATGGCCGCCGCGTTCCTGACCCACCTCGCCGGCGACCAGGTCGAGGTCCGCTCGGCCGGCTCCGCTCCCGCCGACACCGTCAACCCGGCCGTCGTGGAGGCGATGAAGGAGATCGGCGTCGACATCTCCGCCGAGATCCCGAAGGTGCTGACTACCGAGGCCGTCCAGGCATCCGACGTCGTCATCACCATGGGCTGCGGCGACGCCTGCCCGATCCTCCCCGGCAAGAAGTACCTCGACTGGCAGTTGGAGGACCCCGCCGGCCACGGCCTCGACGCCGTCCGGCCGATCCGCGACGCCATCGAAACGAGGATCCGCGAGCTGATCACCACCCTCGGTGCGAAGGCCCGGACCTGACGGCTTCGCGGTAGCCGCAGCGCGAGCCGCGGGCCCAACGGCACCAGGCGCGGCACGGCGTACTCCCCAACGACCCGGTCGACGCCCGGACGCGGGGTATGTCACAACAGAACTGCCGCGACTGTCCTTCTTCGTGACAGCGAAGCCGCGAGAAGGGAAGACCTCCAGATGGCGACGGAAGCGATCCTGGTCACCGGAGCAACGGGCGTCCTGGGCCGCCACGTGCTGGAGCGGGTACGCGCCACCGGCCGCCCGGCCCGGGCACTCACCCGCCGGACCGCACTGCCGGACGACCCCGCCGTGACCTGGTTCACCGGCGACCTGGCCGCCGGTACGGGTCTCGACGCGGCGTTCGCCGGTGTGGGCACGGTCATCCACTGTGCCGGCGACGCACGCCACTACAAGAACGACCTCCCCGCCTTCCGCCACTTGCTGGAAGCTGCCGAGCGGGCCGGAGTCGGACACGTCGTCAACATCTCGATCGTCGGGATCGACCGCATCCCCCTGCCCTACTACCGGATCAAGCTGGAGGGCGAACGGCTGCTGGCCGCCTCCGGAACGGGCTGGAGCAACCTGCGCGCGACGCAGTTCCCCTCCCTGCTGGACGCTGTGTTCAGCGCGCTGGCCAAATTTCCGGTCCTGCCGATGCTCTCCAAGACCCCGTGCCAGCCGGTCGATCCGGGCGAGGTGGCCGACCGGCTCGTCGAACTCGCCCTGGGCGACCCTGTCGGACACGCCCCGGATGTCGCCGGCCCCGACATCCTGCCCCTCACCGCCCTCGCCCAGCAGTGGCTGCAGGCCGCCGGCCGGCACCGACCCGTCCTGCCGGTACGGGTCCCCGGCCGCCTCGGCGCGGCACTGCGTGCCGGGCACCTGACCGCGCCGGAGCGGGCCGTCGGCACCCGTACCTGGCAGCAGTTCCTGGCCACCAAGAAGACCAACAGCGTTCCGGGCCGCGCGGACTGAGCACCTCGGCCGGCCCGGCACCAGGTCACGGCGCCCCGGGGCTCGCGCGCCCAGCCCCCGGGCAACTCGCCCACCCGCAGCCGCGGGCCCGGCCAGGAACTGCCCCGCTGCGGCGAACTGCCCAAGGACGTCGCGCAGTTGCGGGTGCCTCCCCCACCCTCGTGCCGGCCAGAGCGAGGCGGCCCTGGAGAGCGTCCGGATAGGCGGGCCGAGAGGGACGGTAAATCGGTTGCCGGCCACGGAGGCGGGGTGTCTGATTCCGGGCTGTGACGATTCTGCTGAGTACGCCGACGCCCGACGTCATGCCCGGGGTCATGGCCGCGCTGCGGGAGTGGCAGCACGACGAAGCGCCGATGCAGCTGCATTCCGGGGACATCGGCTGGAACTACCGGTTCGGAACCGCCGCGACGGCCGAGGTGACCCGGGCCTGGAGCCGGGACGGACGGATCGTCGCGGTCGGGATGCTCGACTCGCCGACGCTGGTGCGGCTGGCGGCCGCCCCCGACGTCTCCCGGGACGCGGACCTGGCGCGGCGGCTCGTCGAGGACCTCTCGCGGCCCGAGCGCGGCGTGCTCCCCGAAGGAGCCGTGTCCGTCGAGGCGCCCCAGGGCCTGCTGCTGCACGACCTGTTGACCGAGGAGGGCTGGGACGTCGACGAGCCGTGGACGCCGCTCTTCCGCGACCTCACCGACCCGGTGGAGGACGCAGGCGTGAGGATCCGGGAGATGGGCCTGGAGCAGGCACAGGACTTCGCCGACGTGCTGCGGTCCGCTTTCAACTCCACCAGGCCCACGGCGGCTTACCTGCACGAGTTGTCCGCGGGACCTTTCTCCGCCGATGCCCGGTGTCTGGGTGTCTGCGACGAGCAGGGTGCCTGCGTGGCCGTGGTCACCGTCTGGTCGGCCGGCCCGGGGAGGCCGGGCCTGGTCGAGCCGATGGGCGTCCACGCGGACCACCGCGGTCGCGGCTACGGCCGGGCGATCACCCTCGCCGGGGCCGCCGCGCTGCGGGAGATGGGCTCGTCGAGCGTGCGCGTGTGCACGCCGAGCGCGAACGTCGGCGGCGTCGCCACGTACAAGGCGGCGGGGTTCGTCGCGCAGCCGGAGGTCGCCGACCGGATCCGGAAGGTCTGACGCCGGTCCCCGGGCCTGGCACCTGCGATGCGCCGGCCTCTACGGGTGGACCGTCCAGGCGGCTCCGCCGGGTCGGGACAGGGGCGCCC